>NZ_JBJGYX010000033.1:0-50013 GCF_054050195.1 Geodermatophilus sp. SYSU D00710 | reverse complement strand
GGCGGGGGTTGTTTTGTTGGGTCCGGGGGGGGGGGGGGGGGGGGGGGGGGGTGTTGCGGGGGGGGGGGGGGGGGGGGCGGGGCGGGCCCCCCCCCCCCCCCCCCCCCGGGGGCGGCCGGCGCGGCCGCCGGCACCCGACGGACGGGTCCCGCGGCCGCGCCGGCCGGACTGCTCGGGGTCGATCTCCTCGGAGAGCGAGCCTGACCAGCCGGTCACGGAGTCGCTCAGAAGTCGGCCGGGTCGGCGGCCGGCGCGTCGAGCGTGGCACCGACGCCCAGCTTCTCCTTGACCTTCTTCTCGATCTCGTCGGCGAGGTCGGGGTTGTCACGGAGGAAGGCCCGGACGTTCTCCTTGCCCTGGCCGAGCTGGTCGCCCTCGTACGTGTACCAGGCGCCGGACTTGCGGATGAAGCCGTGCTCGACGCCGGCGTCGATCAGGCCGCCCTCGCGGCTGAAGCCCTGACCCCACAGCAGGTCGAGCTCGGCCTGCTTGAAGGGTGCGGCGACCTTGTTCTTGACGACCTTGACCCGTACCCGGCTGCCGACCGCCTCGGTGCCCTGCTTCAGGGTCTCGATGCGGCGGACGTCGAGGCGGACCGACGAGTAGAACTTCAGGGCGCGCCCACCGGTGGTGACCTCGGGCGAGCCGTAGACGATGCCGACCTTCTCGCGCAGCTGGTTGATGAAGATCGCGGTGGTGCCGGAGTTGTTCAGCGCACCGGTGATCTTGCGCAGCGCCTGGCTCATGAGGCGGGCCTGCAGACCGACGTGGCTGTCGCCCATCTCGCCCTCGATCTCGGCGCGGGGCACGAGGGCCGCCACGGAGTCGATGACGATGATGTCGAGCGCGCCGGAGCGGATGAGCATGTCGGCGATCTCCAGCGCCTGCTCACCGGTGTCGGGCTGGCTGACCAGCAGCGCGTCGGTGTCCACGCCGATGGCCCGGGCGTACTCCGGGTCGAGGGCGTGCTCGGCGTCGATGAAGGCCGCGATGCCGCCGGCGGCCTGGGCGTTGGCCACCGCGTGCAGGGCGACCGTGGTCTTGCCGGAGGCCTCCGGGCCGTAGACCTCGATGACGCGGCCGCGCGGCAGGCCGCCGATGCCCAGCGCGATGTCGAGCGCGATCGAGCCGGTCGGGATGACCTTGATCGCCTGGGCGGCGCTGTCGCCCAGGCGCATGACCGAGCCCTTGCCGAACTGCTTGTCGATCTGGGCGAGGGCCATGTCGAGGGCCTTGTCGCGGTCCAGCGTTGCCATGCTGCTCACCTTCGGGAAGTCGCGTGTCGTGGAGTCGGAGCGGTGTCGGAGGCGACGGTAGGCCGGGGGTCCGACACTTTCCGGTGACCGGCTCGGCCTGTGGAGGGACGACCCCCCTGTGGACGCGTCCGCCACTGTAGGACGAACACGTGTTCGAGTCGAGCGACACGCCGTCGCCCGGCTCCGACCGGCTCAGCGCTCCCGCGGCGGGACGTCGTACTCCTCGCAGATCGCCAGCCAGACCCGCCGCACCGGCAGCCCCGCCTCGATGGCGTCGACGGCCGTCCGCCCGCCGAGCGCGGCGAAGACGTGGTCGCGCGCCACGCTCTGCGCCCGCATCGACCCGAACTGCTCGTCGAGCCGGGACCAGAACTCCTGCAGGCGCACGCCCCGACGCTAGCGCGCGTCCTCCTCGGCGGCGGCGTGGTGGGCCAGCCCGGCCCGCAGCCGCCGGACCAGCGCCGCGGGGTCGTCGGCGGCCAGCCGCAGCTCGTCGACCGGCCGGCCGCCGGTGCGCGCCAGCGGCAGCACCAGCGGCGCCCGCAGCTCGACGTCGACCTGGGTGGAGGAGAGGACGGCGACCGACACCGCGCGCCGGCCGCCCTCCTCGGCGACGACGACCGTGCGGGAGCCCTCGACGCTGCGCCGGCGCACCCGGACGGCGGCGATCTCCTCCCACCGCACGCGGACGTCGACCGACCACCCCGACCGCACGCGCAGACCGCCGTCGTCGACGGTGTGCGGGTGCACGCGCATCGCCGCGAGCAGGCCCACCATCCAGAGCAGCCCGTAGACGCCGACGACCAGCAGCGCGATCCGCAGCGAGGGCCAGGGCAGCAGCCAGTCGACCAGGGGGATCTCGACCGCCGACAGCACGATGAAGGTCCACAGCACCGGCGCCGCCGCCGAGGCGTAGGGGAAGGCGTCGGCCCCGGCCGGCACGTCGGGCCGGCGGCGGACCCAGCGCCCCAGGCTGCGCCAGACGCCGGCCTCGGCGGTGACCGCGGCGCGCAGCAGCCCGCGGGCGGTCACCGGCCCTCCTCCGCGGCGGCCCCGTGCGGGACCAGCGCCCGCAGCCGTTCCAGGACGTCGTCGAGCGCGGCCACCAGCCCGCCGAGCCGGTCGGCCGGCAGCCCGCCGAAGAGCTGGCCGGCCAGCTCGGCCTGGCCGCGCGCCAGCTCGTCGAGCAGCGCCTGCCCGCGTGCGGTGGGGGTGACCAGGGCGGCCCGGCGGTCGGCCGGGTGCGGCTCGCGGGTCACCAGCCCGGCCGCGACCAGCCCGTCGACCAGGCCGGTCACGTTGCGGGCGCTCACCCCGAGGGCGTCGGCCAGCGCGCGCTGGGTGCTCGGTCCGGCGGCGCGCAGGTGCCACAGCAGCGTGGTGCGGGCGACGGTGAGGCCGGAGGCGGCGAGGGAGGCCGTCATGTCCCGCCCGAGGAGCACGGTCAGCTCGAGCACGCGGTCCAGGGCCGCCACCCGTGCGTCGTCGGCGGTCATCGTGAGCCCCCTTCACCGTGAAGTGGCTTCACGATACACGGACTATCCTGGAGGCGTGTTCCCCACCACCGGTTCGGCGACCTGGGACACCGTCCTGGAGATCGGCATCGCGCTGTGCCTCGTCGTGACGCTGGTGCTGCTCTGGCGCAACCTGCGCGGCCGCTGACCGCTCAGCGCCGGGCCCACACCAGCGCCAGCGGCAGCACGAGCGCCGCCGACACGCCCGCCACCAGGCCGTAGCCGCCGCCGGCCAGCAGCGGCCCCCCGGCGGCGCCGGCGACCGCCGCGCCCAGCCCCATGAGCAGGTCGGTGCCGCCCTGGGCCGTCGGCCGGCTCTCCGCGGGCACCGACTCCGTGACCAGCGTCGAGCCGGCGATCAGCCCGCACGACCAGCCCACCCCGAGCAGCAGCAGGCCGACGCCGAGCCGGCCCGCGGCCTCCGGTGGGGCGGTGCCGGCGATCGCGGCGGCGGCCAGCAGCAGGCCGGCGCCGACGGCGACCGTCACCCGGCGTCCGGCCCGGTCGGCGAGCCAGCCGACCAGCGGTGAGAACAGGTACATCCCGGCGACGTGCACGCTGATGACCACGCCGACCAGCCGCAGCGTCGTCGCGTCGTCGTGAGCGGCGTGCCCCATGTGCACCGGCGTCATGACCATGACGCCGACCATCACGGAGTGGGAGACCACGACGGCGACCAGTCCCAGCCGCCCGTCGGGTGCGCGCCAGACCTCGGCCAGCGCCGTGCGCGTGCGGCCGCGCGCCGGCCCGCCGTCGGCCGGCCCGCGCAACCGGCGCGCGAGCAGCAGCGGGTCGGGCCGCAGCCCGGCCAGCAGGCCGACCGCGACGAGGGCGAAGACGAGCGCGCAGACGGCGAAGCCGCCGCCGAGCGCGGGCAGGCCGAGCGCGCGGCCCAGGTCGGCGCCGGGCGCGGCGAGGTTGGGGCCGAGGACCGAGCCGACCGTCGTCGCCCAGACGACCAGGGACAGGTCGCGGCCGCGCCGCTCGGGTGCGGCCAGGTCGGCGGCGGCGTAGCGCGCCTGCAGGCCGCAGGCGGTGGCGGCGCCGGCGGCGAACAGCCCGGCCAGCAGCAGCGCCAGGGACGACAGGGCGGCCGCGAGCACGGTCAGCAGCGCACCGCCGACGGCGACGGCGTACCCGGCGGCCAGCCCGGCACGCCGGCCGGAGCGGTCGGAGAGCCGGGCCAGTGGGACGGCGAGCACCGCGGCACCGAGGACGCCCGCGGTCTGCCCGAGGCCGGCCGCGGCGTCGCTGCCGGCCACCTCGCGGGCCAGCAGGCCGCCGATGGTGATGCCCACGGTGACCCCGAGCCCGGCCAGCGCCACCGCGCCGGACAGCACGCCGACCGTGCGCCGCTGGACCCGTCCGACGTCGGGGCCCGCCTGCGTGGTCACAGTCCCAGCGAGCGGCCGATGATCTCCCGCATGATCTCGTTGGTGCCGCCGTAGATCGACTGCACGCGGGCGTCGCGCCAGGCCTTCGACACCGGGTACTCGTCCATGTAGCCGTAGCCGCCGTGCAGCTGCAGGCAGCGGTCGGCGACCTTGTTCTGCAGCTCGCTCGTCCAGTACTTGGCCATGGCGGCGTCGACGGCGGTCAGCTCGCCGGTGCCCAGCTGCCGGATGCACTCGTCGACGAAGGTGCGCGCGATCGTCGTCTCGGTGTGCAGCTCGGCGAGGACGAACCGGCTGTGCTGGAAGCTGCCGACCGGCCGGCCGAAGGCGGTCCGGCCGGTCACGTACTCGAGGGTCCGGGCGAGCACCGTCTCGCAGGCGGCGACCGCGCCGACGGCGATGGACAGCCGCTCCTGCGGCAGGTTGTCCATGAGGTGGGCGAAGCCGCGGTTCTCGGTGCCGAGCAGGTTCTCCGCCGGCACGCGCACCTCGTCGAAGAACAGCTCGGCGGTGTCCTGGGCCTTGAGACCGACCTTCTCGAGGTTGCGGCCGCGGGTGAAGCCGGGCATGCCCCGTTCGACGACGAGCAGGCTGGTGCCCCTGGCGCCGGGGGCGTCGGGGTCGGTGCGCGCCACCACGACCACCAGGTCGGCGTTGATGCCGTTGGTGATGAACGTCTTGGCGCCGGTGAGCACCCAGGAGTCGCCGTCGCGGCGGGCGGTGGTGCGGATGGCCTGCAGGTCGCTGCCGGTGCCCGGCTCGGTCATCGCGATCGCCGTGATCAGCTCGCCGCGGCAGAAGCCGGGCAGCCAGCGCTGCGCCTGCTCCTCGGTGCACAGGTCGCGCAGGTAGGGGGCGACGACGTCGTTGTGCAGCCCGAAGCCCAGGCCGCTGGCGCCGATCCGGGTGACCTCCTCGTCGAGGACGGCGTTGTAGCGGAAGTCGCGCACCCCGCCGCCGCCGAAGCGCTCGTCGACGTCCATCCCGAGCAGGCCCTGCTCGCCGCCGGCCAGCCACACCTCGCGCGGCACGATCCCGTCGCGCTCCCACTGGTCGTGGTGGGGGGCGACGTTCTTCTCGAGGAACGTGCGGACGGTCTGCCGGAAGTCCTCGTGCCCGGCCTCGTAGAGGGAGGTGCGCATGCCCGGCAGTGTGCCGCACGCCACCACCGGATCGGGCGACCCCGCGGGCCGGTGGCGTCCCCGCAGGCCAGCGGACTGTCGTACCCCCGGGGACACTGGGGACGTGCCCGCTCTCGACCGGTTCTCCGCGCCCACGCGGGCCTGGTTCACCGGCGCCTTCGCCGAGCCCACGGCCGCCCAGGAGGGCGCCTGGGAGGCCATCAGCAGCGGCGAGCACGCCCTCGTCGTCGCCCCCACCGGGTCGGGCAAGACGCTGGCGGCGTTCCTGTGGTCGCTCGACCGGCTGACCAGCACGCCGCCGGACGACGAGAGCCGCCGCTGCCGCGTCCTCTACGTCTCCCCGCTCAAGGCGCTGGCCGTCGACGTCGAGCGCAACCTGCGCGCCCCGCTGACGGGCATCGGCCAGGCGGCGATGCGGCTGGGCCTGCCCCGGCCGGAGATCTCGGTCGGGATCCGCTCGGGCGACACCCCGGCCGACGAGCGGCGGGCGTTCACCCGCCGCCCCACCGACATCCTCATCACCACCCCCGAGTCGCTGTTCCTGCTGCTCACCAGCGCGGCACGGGAGGCGCTGCGCGGCGTCGAGACGGTGATCGTCGACGAGGTCCACGCGGTCACCGACAGCAAGCGCGGTGCGCACCTGGCGGTCTCCCTCGACCGGCTCGACGAGCTGCTCGAGCGGCCCGCGCAGCGGATCGGCCTGTCGGCCACGGTCCGCCCGATCGAGGAGGTCGCCACCTTCCTCGCCGGCGGGCGCCCGGTGCGGGTCGTGCAGCCGCCGTCGGCCAAGGAGTGGGACCTGTCGGTCGTCGTCCCGGTCGAGGACATGAGCCAGCTGGGCCAGCCCACCGGCGAGCTCGACGGGTCGGCGGCCGGCGACCAGCCGCGGGCGTCGATCTGGCCGGCGGTCGAGGAGCGGGTGCTCGACCTGGTGGCGGCCCACCGCAGCACGATCGTGTTCGCCAACTCCCGCCGGCTGGCCGAGCGGCTGACCAGCCGGCTCAACGAGATGGCCTACGAGCGGGCCACCGGCGAGACCGTCCCGCCGGGCACCAACGCCGCGGCGCTCATGGCCCAGGCCGGCTCGGGGGGCGGGGTGCCCGAGGGCGTGCGGCCGGTCGCCGCCGCCCACCACGGGTCGGTGTCGCGGGAGCAGCGGGCGGTCGTGGAGGAGGCGCTGAAGTCCGGGCGGCTGCCGGCGGTGGTGGCGACGTCGTCGCTCGAGCTCGGCATCGACATGGGCTCGGTCGACCTCGTCGTCCAGGTGGAGGCCCCGCCCACGGTCGCGGCCGGCCTGCAGCGGGTGGGCCGGGCGGGGCACCAGGTCGGCGCGGTCAGCCGGGGCGTGCTGTTCCCCAAGTACCGCGGCGACCTGGTGCAGTGCGCGCTGGTCGCCGAGCGGATGAAGGCCGGCGCGATCGAGTCGATCCGGTACCTGCGCAACCCGCTCGACGTGCTCGCCCAGCAGGTCGTCGCGATCGTGTCGGAGGGCCCGCGCACGGTGGAGGAGGTCGGCGCCCTGCTGCGCCGCTCGGCGCCGTTCTCCGGCCTGCCCGACTCCGCGCTGCACGCCGTCCTCGACATGCTCGCCGGGCGCTACCCCTCCGACGCCTTCGCCGAGCTGCGCCCCCGGCTGACCTGGGACCGGGTCACCGACACCCTCACCGCGCGCGCCGGCGCGCAGCGGCTGGCGGTCACCAGCGGCGGCACCATCCCCGACCGCGGCCTGTTCGGCGTCTTCCTCGTCGGCGGCGAGGGGTCGGGCGGGCGCCGGGTGGGCGAGCTCGACGAGGAGATGGTCTACGAGTCCCGGGTGGGCGACGTCTTCCTGCTCGGCTCCTCCTCGTGGCGCATCGAGGAGATCACCCACGACCGGGTGCTCGTCTCCCCCGCGCCCGGCCAGCCCGGGAAGATGCCGTTCTGGCACGGCGACGCCCCCGGCCGGCCGCTGGAGCTGGGCCGGGCGCTGGGCGCCTTCCTGCGCGAGGTCGGCTCCGCGACGCCGGAGCGGGGCCGGGAACGGGCGCAGGCCGCCGGCCTCGACGACTGGGGCGCGGCCAACCTGCTCGCCTACCTCGCCGAGCAGAAGGCGGCCACCGGCCACCTGCCCGACGACCGCACGCTGCTGGTCGAGCGGTTCCGCGACGAGCTCGGCGACTGGCGGCTGGTCGTGCACTCCCCCTTCGGCGCGCAGGTCAACGCCCCGTGGGCGCTGGTGCTCGCCGCCCGGCTGCGCGAGCGCCACGGCGTCGACGTCGCCTCCATGCACTCCGACGACGGCATCGTGCTGCGACTGCCCGACACCACCGGCGAGCCGCCGGAGGCCGACCTCGCCGTCCTCGACCCCGACGACGTCGAGCGCGAGGTGACCGCCGAGGTCGGCAGCTCGGCGCTGTTCGCCAGCCGGTTCCGCGAGTGCGCCGCCCGCGCGCTGCTGCTCCCCCGCCGCGACCCGCGCCGGCGCACCCCGCTGTGGCAGCAGCGGCAGCGCGCCGCGCAGCTGCTGAGCGTGGCCAGCGACTTCTCGAGCTTCCCCATCACCCTCGAGGCGGCCCGCGAGGTGCTGCAGGACGTCTACGACGTGCCGGGCCTGGTGGAGCTGATGCGCGACGTCCGCTCGCGGCGGGTGCGGGTGGTCGACGTCCAGACGCAGGCGGCCTCGCCGTTCGCGCAGTCGCTGCTGTTCGGCTACGTCGGGCAGTTCCTCTACGAGGGCGACGCCCCGCTGGCCGAGCGCCGGGCGCAGGCGCTGGCCCTCGACACCGGCCTGCTCGCCGAGCTGCTGGGCCGCTCGGAGCTGCGCGAGCTGCTCGACGCCGAGGCGCTGGCCGAGGTCGAGCGCGAGCTGCAGCGGCTGCCCGCCGAGCGGCACCCCCGCGACGTCGACGGCGCCGGCGACCTGCTGCGGCTGCTGGGCGACCTCACCGCGGCCGAGGCGGCGCCCCGCGGCGTGCCCGCCGGGTGGCTGGAGGAACTGGTCGCGTCGCGGCGGGCGATCGTCGTGCGGATCGCCGGCCAGGAGCGGTACGTCGCCATCGAGGACGCCGGCCGGCTGCGCGACGCCCTGGGCACCGCGCTGCCCGTCGGCGTGCCCGAGGCGTTCACCGAGCCGGTCGCCGACCCGCTGGGCGACCTGGTCGGCCGCTACGCCCGCACCCACGGCCCGTTCCAGCCCGCCGAGGTGGCCACCCGGCTCGGCCTCGGCGTCGCGGTCGTCACCGCCACCCTGCAGCGGCTGGTCGGCACCGGCCGGCTGGTCACCGGCGAGTTCCGTCCCGGCGGCAGCGGCCAGGAGTGGTGCGACGCCGAGGTGCTGCGCTCGGTGCGCCGCCGCAGCCTGGCCAAGCTGCGCCAGGAGGTGGAGCCGGTGCCCATCGGCACGCTGGCGCGGTTCACCCCGTCCTGGCAGTCGGTGGGCAGCCGGATGCGCGGCGTCGACGGCGTCCTCGCCGTCGTCGAGCAGCTGGCCGGCGCCCTCGTCCCGGCCAGCGCGCTGGAGACGCTGGTGCTGCGCGGCCGGGTCCGCGACTACTCCCCTGCGATGCTCGACGAGCTCACCAGCGCCGGCGAGGTGCTGTGGGCCGGCGCCGGCGGGCTGCCCGGCGGCGACGGCTGGGTGAGCCTGGTGCCCGCCGACCTCGCGCCGCTGCTGCTCCCCGACGTCGTCGAGCCGCCGGAGGAGGGCGGCGTCGCGTTCGCCGTCCTCGAGCAGCTCGCCGCCGGGCAGGCGGTGTTCTTCCGCGGACTGTCCGACCTGGTCGGCTCCACCGACGACACCGCGCTCGCCGACGTCGTCTGGGACCTGGTGTGGGCCGGGCTGCTCACCAACGACACCCTCGCCCCGCTGCGCACCCGGCTGGCCGGCGGCGGCACGCACAAGCGGGCCCCGGCACCGCCACGGGCCCGGGTCGACCGCACCCGCTACGGCCGTCCGCGGCTCGGCCGCCCGGCGATGCCCACCCGCACCGGGCCGCCCACGGTCGCCGGCCGGTGGTCGCGGCTGCCCGAGCGCGAGCCCAACCCGACCCGGCGCACCACCGCCCGCGCCGAGGCGCTGCTGGAGCGGCACGGCGTGCTCACCCGCGGCGCCGTGATGGCCGAGCAGGTGCCCGGCGGCTTCTCCGCCGTCTACCCCGTGCTGCGCGCGTTCGAGGAGAACAACCGGGCCCGGCGCGGCTACTTCGTCGAGACCCTCGGCGCCGCGCAGTTCGGCACCCCCGGCTCTGTCGACCGGCTGCGGGCGTTCGCCTCCCCCGACCGGGCCCCCGAGGGCGCGGTGGTGCTCGCGGCCACCGACCCGGCCAACGTCTACGGCGCGGCGCTGCCGTGGCCCGAGCGCGGCGGCCCGGCCGACGGCGACCCCGCCGATCCCCCGGCGGCGCAGGTGGCGGTCGACGTCGGCGAGGGCACCGGCGCGGGTGGCCGGCGAGGCGGCGGGCACCGCGCCGGGCGCAAGGCCGGGGCGCTGGTGGTGCTGGTCGACGGCGGCCTGGTGCTCTACGTGGAGCGCGGCGGCAAGTCGCTGCTGTCGTTCACCGAGGACGAGCAGACGCTCAAGGAGGCGGCCACCGCGCTGTCGGGCGCGGTCGCGGCCGGAGCGCTGGGGCGGATGGTCGTGCAGAAGGCCGACGGCGCCTCGGTGCACCAGGACACCCCGCTGTCGTCCGCGTTGCAGGCCGCCGGGTTCGCCGCCACCCCACGGGGGCTGCGCCTGCGCGGGTGACCCTCCGGCGGCTGGCCGACCGGCGTCCGCGCCACCGCGCGTACCGTGGACCGTCGCAGTCGTGAGGGATGAGGGAACAGACATGGCAGCCGGCACGGTCCGCTGGTTCGACGCGGACAAGGGCTTCGGGTTCATCGAGCCGCAGGACGGCGGGGACGACGTCTTCGTCCACTTCTCGGCCATCGAGGACACCGGGGGGTTCCGCTCCCTCGACGAGGGTCAGCCGGTCGAGTACGACGCCGCCGACGGGCCGCGTGGTCCGCAGGCCGAGCGGGTGCGCCCGACCGGCGGCGCCCCGCGCGGCGGCCGTCGCGACGACCGCGGCGGGTCGCGGGACGACCGCGGCCGCTCCGGGGGGAGCCGCGCGCCCCGCGGCATCGTCGTCCAGGGCACCGTGGCGCGCTTCGACGCCGACCGCGGGTTCGGCTTCATCGTCCCCGAGGACGTCTTCGTGCACGTCTCCGCGGTGACCCGCGGCGGCGACCTCGAGGAGGGCGACCGGGTCGAGTTCGAGCTCGTCGAGGGCAACCGCGGACTGCAGGCCGACTCCGTGCGGCTGCTGCCGTCGACCCCGCGTCGCGGCGGCTACGACCGGCCCGCGCCGCGCGACCGCCGTGACGACCGGGGCAGCCGCGACCAGCGGCCGGCCCGCGCTCCGCGCGGCGGGGACTCCGGCGGGGACGCCGAGGGCACCGTGCAGTGGTTCAACCCCGACAAGGGCTTCGGGTTCATCACCCCCGACGACGGCGGCGACGACGTCTTCGTGCACTACTCCGAGATCGAGGACGACGGCGGCTACCGCGAGCTCGAGGAGGGCCAGCGGGTCTCGTTCACCCGCACCTCCGGGGCGCGCGGCACGAGCGCGAGCGGCGTCCGCCCTCTCGACTAGGCGGGCACTCCGTCCGGGAGCCGGCGGTCAGCGGCGGGCGCGCAGCCAGGGGGCGAACCAGCGGGTCAGCCGCGGCATGACCACCTGGCCGAGCAGCACGACGACCACCGTGGCCGACAGCAGCAGCCGCAGCGGCAGCGGCCACGACGCGACGTGCGGGGCCACCAGCAGCTGGAAGGCCAGCGTGATGCCGAAGACGGCGGCGATGGTCAGCACCGTGAGCCGCCAGCGCGGGCCCGGCCGCGGCGGGGTCAGCGCGGTGAAGAAGCTGTCGAGTCCGGCGACGCGGGCGTAGTCGGCGCCGTCGGAGAGGTGTGCGACCCGCGCGAGGGCCGCCTGACGCTCCGCCGAGCGCTCCCAGCGGGCCAGCGACTCGCCGTCGGCGAAGCGGTAGACCAGGTGGTACCGCGTCGAGCCGGGACCGGGGCGGAGCAGGCTGGTGCCGAGGTTGCCGGGGAACCGCTCGGCCAGGCCGAGGACCTCACCCGCCCACTGCTCGAACGCCGTCCGGTGGTCGCCGCGGACGTCGCGGGCGACGGTCACCGTGACCGGCTCGGCCACCCCGGTCACGTGCTCGGGGGAGACGGCCGTGTCGCTGGGGTCGGGACGTCGCTGCACGGCAGGTTCAGCGCGTCCGGGCGCACGGCGCTTCCCGCCCGCGGGGTGACCTCCCTCGCCCTCCAGCAGCGCCGATGCGCACCGGGGACACTGGAGGACGTGCCCGAGGGAGACACCGTCTGGCTGGCGGCCAAGCGGATGGACAGCGCGCTGGCCGGCCAGACGCTGCGCCGCGGCGAGCTCCGGGTGCCGCAGCTGGCCGCGACCGACCTGACCGGCCGCACGGTCAGCGAGGTGGTCCCCCGCGGCAAGCACATGCTGACCCGGTTCACCGACGGCTGGACGCTGCGCACCCACTACCGGATGGACGGCAGCTGGCACATCTACCGCAAGGGTGCCCGGTGGCGCGGCGGGCCGGCGTTCTCGATCCGGGCGATCCTGGCCACCGACCGGTGGGACTGCGTCGGCTACCGGCTGCACGACGTCGCGCTGGTCCGCACCGCGGACGAGGACTCCGTCGTCGGCCACCTCGGCCCCGACGTCCTCGGCCCGGACTGGGACCTCGAGGAGGCCCTCCGCCGGCTGCGGTCGCACCCCGACGAGCAGATCGGCGTCGCTGTCCTCGACCAGCGCAACCTGTGCGGGCCGGGCAACCTGTACAAGGTCGAGGGCCTGTTCGTCTGCGGGGTGCACCCGTGGATGCGGGTGGCCGACGTCGAGGACCTCCCCGGGCTCGTCGAGCGCACCCGCGCGCTGATGCTGGCCAACCGCGACCGGCCCGAGCAGAGCACCACCGGCGACCTGCGCCGCGGCCGTGACCACTGGGTGTACGGCCGCAAGGACAAGCCCTGCTACCGCTGCGGCACGCCGGTCCTGCGCGGCGACCAGGGGCCGGACCTGCAGGAGCGGATCACCTACTGGTGCCCGACCTGCCAGGCCACCGACGCCCCGGTCGACCCCGCGGCCCGCACCGGCGAGCCCGGCCGCCCGCCGCCGCTCGCCAACGCCCACTGAACGCGTCGGGGGCCCGGGCCCCCGGGGGGGGCGGGGCCCCGCGGGGCCGGGCCGATGGGGTTTTCGGGGGGGTGGGGGGGGGGTGGGGGTGCTGGGGGGGGCGGGGGGGGGGGTGGGGGAGGGGGGGGGGGGCCTGGGGGGGGGGGGCGCGGCGCAGGGCCCGCCGCCGCCCCCCCCCGCCCCCCCCCCCCCCCCCCCGCACCTCGGGACGCTCGTCGGCGCCTCCCACCACCTCGACGATCACTGGTCCTCCTCGACTGGGTCAGACGTGCCAGGGGAACCGGGAGAAGTCGGGGTCGCGCTTCTCCAGGAAGGCGTCGCGGCCCTCGACGGCCTCCTCGGCCGCGTAGGCGAGCCGGGTCGTCTCCCCGGCGAAGAGCTGCTGGCCGACCAGCCCGTCGTCGACCAGGTTGAACGAGTACTTGAGCATCCGCTGCGCGGTCGGGCTCTTGGCCACGATCCGCCGCCCCCAGTCCAGCGCGGTCGCCTCGAGCTCGGCGTGCGGCACGACCCGGTTGACCATGCCCATGCGGTGCGCGTCCTCCGCCGAGTACTCCTCGCCGAGGAAGAACACCTCGCGGGCGAACTTCTGGCCCACCTGGCGGGCGAGGTAGGCCGAGCCGAAGCCGCCGTCGAAGCTGCCGACGTCGGCGTCGGTCTGCTTGAACCGCGCGTGCTCGGCGCTGGCCAGCGTCAGGTCGGAGACCACGTGCAGGCTGTGCCCGCCGCCGGCCGCCCAGCCGGGGACGACGCAGACGACGACCTTGGGCATGAACCGGATGAGCCGCTGGGCCTCGAGCACGTGCAGCCGGCCACTGGTGCGCCCGACCTCGTGCTCGTAGCCGTGCCGGCCGCGCACCCGCTGGTCACCGCCCGAGCAGAACGCCCAGCCGCCGTCCCGGGGGCTGGGCCCGTTGCCGGTGAGCAGCACGCAGCCGACGTCGGTGGACAGCCGGGCGTGCTCGAGCGCGGTGATCAGCTCGTCGACCGTCTGCGGCCGGAACGCGTTGCGCACCTCGGGCCGGTCGAAGGCGATCCGGACGACGCCGGCGTCGACGGCCCGGTGGTAGGTGAGGTCGGCGAAGTCGAAGCCGTCGACCGGCCGCCACGCCCCGCTGTCGAAGATCTCCGAGACGTCGTCGCGGGCGCTCACCCGGAGAAGGTATCGAGTCCCGCCCGGCCGGGCGCGGCGGCCGCCGCGCGGCTAGCGTCGGACGCGTGCCCGACGGCGAGGCCCTGCGCGTGGGCACCCTCAACCTCGCCTCCGGCCGCGGTCCCGACGGCCGCGTGCTGACGGCGCCGCGCCTCGCCGCCGCCGTCGCCGACCTCCCCGTCGACGTGCTCGCCGTGCAGGAGGTCGACGCCTGCCAGCCCCGCTCGGGGGACACCGACCAGGCGGCGGCGCTCGCCGCGGCGCTGCACGCGGTCGACTGGCGGGCGGCGGCCACCCTCACCGGCACGCCGAGCCCGTTCCGCGGCACCTGGACCCCGGCCGACCCGGCGGGCCTGCGCGGGCCCGGGGACGCCGTCGCCACGCCGTCCTACGGCATCGCCCTGCTGTCCCGCCGCCCGGTGCGCCGCTGGGCGGTGCTGGGACTGGGCGCCGGGCGGGCGCGGCTGCCGCTGCGGGCACCCGACCCGGGCACCGGCCGGCTGCGGACGTGGTGGATCCCGGACGAGCCGCGCGTCGCCGTCGCCGCCTGCCTGGACGGGCTGACCGTGGTGGCCACCCACCTGTCCTTCTCGCCGCCGACCGCCGTCCGCCAGCTGCGGCGGCTGCGCCGGTGGGCGACGGCGCTTCCCGGCCCGGTCGTGCTGGCCGGCGACCTCAACCTGCCCGGGAACGTCCCGGCGCGGCTGCTGGGGGCGACCCGGCTGGTGCGGGAGCCGAGCTTCCCGGTGCACGCGCCGCGGCTGCAGCTCGACCACCTGCTGGCACTGGGCCACGCCGCGACCGGCCGGGACGCCGCCGCCCGGGCGCTGCCGGTGGGCGACCACCGGGCGCTGACGGTGACCGTCGAGACGGGCTAGGCCGCCGTCCCGTCGAGGAGCAGCGGCCGCAGCCGGTCCAGAGAGCCGGCGAGACCGGGGTGCAGCGTCACCTGGTGCAGGGCGGCCAGCGCCACCCAGGCCACGCCGGTGCTCTCGCCGTCGAGTCGCAGCCGGGACGGGTCGAGGTCGCCCACCGGGCGGGCGAGCACCGTCGTGTAGGCCCAGCCGCCGTGGTCGTCGACCGACCGGGCGCCGAGCACCAGGTCGCGCGCGGGCAGACCGAGCTCCTCCTCGACCTCCCGCAGCGCGCCCTGCTCGGGCGTCTCACCGAGGTGCAGCGCGCCGCCGGGCGTCCCCCAGGTGCCGCCGTGGTGGGACCACAGCGCGCGGTGCTGGAGCAGCAACTCCGGGCCGGTGGCGCCGTCGCGGTGGACCAGCAGGCCCGCCGCGCCGGCGCGGCCCCAGTGGCGGTGGCCGAGGGAGCAGGTGGTCCAGCCGTCGGTGGGGGTCAGCCCGCTGGTCACCACGTCCCCATTCCACCGCACCGGCCGGACCTCCGCCCCCGGGTCACTCCCAGCTCGGCGCCGCGATGCCCTGCGCCTCGGCCTCCAGCTGCCAGGCGCCCTTGCCGTCGATCGACTCGCGGATGACGTCGGCGTGCCCGGCGTGCCGCGCCTGCTCCTGGACCTGGTGCAGCAGCAGCCAGCGGACGGTGACCACGGTGCGCGGCGGCAGCCACCGCGCGACGTCCGCGCGGACCTCGACCCGGCGGTCGAGGTCGCGCTCGGCGCGCACGACCTCCTCGGTCTCCCGCGCCACCGCGGCCCAGCGGTCGAGCAGCACGTCGACGGTCTCGTCGGCGGCGACGGTGAACCCCGCCATCCACCCCGCCTGCGTGTCGGCCGCCATCCCGTGCGGACGGCGCCCGATCCGGCCGGCGACGGTGGCCCTCTCCCCCTGCGTCACGTGCTTGACCAACGCCGACAGGGACAGCGCGCTGGCGCTGGGCGTGGCCCGGGCCTGCTCCTCGGTCAGCCCGTGGAGGGCGTTGCGGAGGGCGGTGCGCTGGTCGGCGAGCAGGGTCAGCAGCACGGTCGGCTCGTCGCGTGCGGACACGGGGCCTCCTCGGGACGCCGGTGCCGCCATCCTCCGCCGGGCGGTCGGGACGGACCAGGACCGGAACCCGGGCCGACGCCCGGCTGGCCGCCGCCCGCCGCGCTGCCTAGCGTCGCCGTCGTGGAGCGCTGGGACGTCGTCGTGGTCGGGGGCGGCCCGGCGGGGGCGGCGGCCGCCCTGTCCGCCCTGGGCACCGGCGCGTCGGTGCTCGTCCTCGACCGGGCGGACTTCCCCCGCGACAAGGTCTGCGGCGACGGCATCGCCCCCGAGGCGCTGGACGTGCTGGCCGGGCTCGGCGTCGACGTCGCCGCGCTGACCGCCGGCTACGCGCCCGCACCCCGGCTGGCGCTGCGCTCGCCGGGCGGGGCCGCGGTCGAGCGGGCCACCTCCCGGCCGTCGTCGGTGGTGCCGCGCGAGGTCTTCGACGCCCGCCTGCTGGCCGCCGCGCTCGACCGGGGCGCGGTGTTCCGCCGGCACGCCGTCCGCTCGGTGACGCAGGAACCCGACGGGGTCGTCGTCGACGGCGTGCTGACCGCCGGCGTGCTCGTCGGGGCCGACGGCGCGGAGTCGGTGGTGCGGCGGGCCCTGGGCCTGCGGCGCAACCGCGACGACCGGATGGCGGTGGCGCTGCGCGGCTACGCGCCGGAGCCGCCCGGGCAGGCCGGCACCCAGGTGCTGGTGACCACCGAGCAGCGCTGGCCGGCCTACGCCTGGTCGTTCCCGCTGGGCGACGGGCGGGCCAACGTGGGCTACGGGGAGCTGGTGTCCGGCGGGGCCACCCGCGCGGCGCTGGTGGAGGGGCTGCACCGGCTGCTGCCCGGCGTCGAGCCGGCGGGACTGCGGGCGCACCGGCTGCCGCTGTCGACCGGGCGGCCGCGCCAGCCCGACGGGCGGGTGCTGCTCGCCGGGGACGCCGCGTCGCTGGTCAACCCGATGACCGGGGAGGGGATCTTCTACGCGGTGCTGTCCGGGGCCCTGGCCGGGCGCGCGGCAGCGGCCGGGGCGGGCGCGGGCACGGCGCACCGGCGGGCGCTGCGCCGCCGGCTGGGTGCCCACCACCGGTCGGCGTCGGCGGCGTCCTGGATCAGCCGGTGGCCGGTGGTCATGGACGCCGCCTTCCGCGCGGCCGCGGCCGACCAGCGGGTGTTCGACGACGTGGTGGCGCTCGGGCTCGCCGACGGCCGGCTCACCGCCCGGACGCTCACCGCCGCGGCCCGCCACCTCCGCTGACCAGGTGCCTTTGTCGCGATATTGGCTGCCGGAACCGGTCCGTCAGGCCGTGGCGACCTCGACCCGGCCGCGGCCGCCGCGCTTGGCGCGGTAGAGGGCCCGGTCGGCGGCGGCGTAGAACTCGCGCCGGCCCAGCGCGCCGCGGGAGTGCGCCACCCCGACGCTCACCGACATCGCCAGCAGGCTGCCGTCGGGCAGCGTGAGCGGGGTGGACAGGACCGACTCGAGCACCGACTCGGCGCGGGCCACCGCCACCTCGGAGCTGCAGCCGGGCAGGAGCACGGCGAGCTCGTCGCCGCCGAGGCGGGACAGCACGGCGTCGCCGGCGCGGATCTGCCCCCGGACGACCCCGGCGAGGTGCACCAGCGCGTCGTCACCGACGGGGTGGCCGTGCTCGTCGTTGATCTGCTTGAAGGAGTCGACGTCGAGCAGCAGCAGGGCCGTGCCGTCGGTCCCGGAGCCGGTCAGGGCCACGGTCAGGGCGTCGTCGAGGACGCGGCGGTTGACCAGGCCGGTGAGGGTGTCCACGGTGGCCTGCTGCTCGAGCGCCCGGACCAGCCGCTCCTGCACCGCGCAGGAGCGCTCGAGCATCGACGCGACGACGGTGAGCACGACCCCGGTGATGAGGACGTCGCTGACGCCCACCTCGAGGGGGACCAGCAGCGGCACGACGACGGCGTTGGCGGCCACGGCCGTCGCCGTCACGAGGGCGACCGCGGTGCGGCGCAGGTGCGACGCCGCCCAGAGCACGGGGAAGGCGAGGAACGCCTGGGCGCCGGCCGAGGAGTCCTGGGTGAGCAGGTTGAGGCCGCAGACCAGGAGCGCGCCGGCGACACCGGCCCCGACCAGGACCCCGGCGCGGTCGAGCCGCTCGGCGTCGGCGGACCCGACCACGAGGGCCAGGACCGCGAGGAGGGCGACCCCCGCCCAGGAGGCGCCCACGGTGAACGCCGTCGCCGCGTTGGTGCCGAAGGTGCTGACCACGGCGAGGACGGCGGCGGAGACGCCCAGCATGAGCACGAGGGACCGCGCAGCCGCCCCCGGCTGCCGCGCTCTCAGTCCCGGGGGAACGGCCACACCCGCTGCATCGGCCGCAACGGGGCGTTGCCCTGAGCCGACCCACTCGAACGGGGCGTGTCCGCCGGCCTGGCGGGCGTCTCGGGGGGCCGCGGACGCGGCGCTCGACCTGGTCCCGGAGAGCCGCTCGACACCGTCCACGTCGTACCGGCGGTTCTCGTCGTCGAAGAACGCCGGCCTCGGATCGGGGGCCGGCAGGACGGCGGGTCCCAGCGGGCATCCGGGCGGACCACGGGCCCGGGACGACCCGTCAGGTCCACCTCGGCACAGGAGGCGTCCGTTCGGGAGCGGAGGGCGTGGGATTCGAACCCACGATGGGTGTGACCCCATAGCGGTTTTCAAGACCGCCGCCATCGGCCGCTAGGCGAGCCCTCCTCCGAGCTCCCCACCTGCGACGACGTCCGCAGCACAGGAGCTCGGGCGGTCGACGCTACCCGCGCCGGCCAGGGCACAGCCACAGGCGGGGGAGGGTGCGCCCCGGTTCGCCACCCCGTGTGTGCGCTTCACCACAGTCGCGCTGTGCACCGCCGATCGACTGCCGTGCGCCTCGGCTCCGCGCGGTCGTGTCCCACGCGACGCTCGCGGACGCCGTCGTCGTGCGACTGCCGGCCGCCCACCCGATGGACGAGCTCGACCTGCGCGGGCTGCGCCGGAGCGACGGTGCACGTCATCGACGTCCACCACCCACGACCGATCGCGGCGACACCTCTGGCGCACGGTGCCCTCCCGGACGTCTGGGGTCCGCCGCACGCGAGGGGTTGGGTGTCGCGGCGTTCGCGGACGGCCGCCGGAGCCGGGAGTGCCGAGCGGCAGCCCCCCGCTGCGGTCGGAGCGAGGGGCCACCGTCGTCGGGGTCAGCAGCAGCCGGCGCCGCAGCTGTCGGTCGTGCAGTTCTCGCAGCAGTCGTTCACGGCAGGTCACCTCCCCTCACGGACGTCGTGGACGGGCGACCGGGTCGGCCGGTGGGCGCAGCAGCGCGCGGGCCGACGCCGGGCAGGCTCCTCGCAGCTCGGCCGAGTCGGCCAGCGTCGCGGGCAGCTGGGCCCGGTCGGCCGGGACGAAGCCGAAGCGAGGGAAGTACCCCTCGGCGGTCTCGGTGAGCAGTGCCACGGGGGCGCCGGCGGCGTCCACGTGGGCGAGGGCGACGGTGGCCAGTGCGGCACCCACGCCGCGGGCGCGCCAGGCGGGTGCCACGGCCGCCGAACGGAGCAGGAACGCGGTGTCCCCGCCGGTGCCGTGCCGCTCCAGGGCGATGGTGCCGACGAGCCCGCCGGCCGCCTCGGCGACGAGCACGAGCGCGGCCTCGGACAGGCCGGCCGGCGGCAGCCCGGCGGCGACGACGAGGTCGGTGACGGCGGGGAGGTCCGCCGGTGTCGCCACCCGGACGAGCACCGGCGGACCCTCGCCTGCGGGGGCGGTCACGCGCAGCAGGCCGCGGCGCCCGGCCGGACCCGTGGCAGCGCGGCGCGCAGCCGGACGGCGGCCGCGGTGACCCGCCGGATGGCGCGCACCCATATCGACGGCCGGCAGCAGCGGGCGAGCGCGGCCAGGCGGGCGGTTGCCGCGTGGCGCTGCAGCTCGGTGGCGCGGTCGTCGGCGATCAACTGGGCGACGTAGGGGGTGAGCACGGTCGGACTCCTCCGCAGTGACGGGACCGGCAGGCCGTCGCCGTCACGGTCGCTGGGCTACTCGGTGGGGCGGGCGCCCGCCGCGCCGGCCGGGACGGCGTCCTGCGCGGTGCCACAGCAGGCGCCGGAGGCGGCCGGTGCGGGCACGGACCCCTCGGTACTCGCGGGAGCCTGGCCGGCGTCGACGAGGGTCTGCGGGCTGGCGCCGAAGGTCGCGCTGTCGGCGAGCACGGTGTAGACCTCCCACCGCTCGCCGCCGGGACCGGTCAGCCACGCCTTGTCCTGGGTGGCATAGCAGCAGGTGGTGCCCATCTCCTCGTCGGCGATCAGGCCCGCGCCGGTCAGCCGGGCGACCTCGGCGTGCACGCGCTCGGTGGACTCGACCTCGACGCCGAGGTGGTTGATGGTGCCGCCCTGTCCGGGGTTCTCCAGCAGGACGAGCTTCAGCGGCGGCTCGGCGATCGCGAAGTTCGCGTACCCGGGCCGGCGCTTGGCCGGCTCGGCGCCGAACAGGCGGGAGTAGAAGGCGACGGCGACCTCGAGGTCGTCGACGTTGAGGGCGAGCTGGACACGGGACACGGGGGACCTCCTGGTCATCGACACGAGCAGCGGTACATTCACGGTCATCGATGTGTCTGACGATGCTCGGAACATCGACGTTTGTCAATGCGTTCACGTGGACCAGTCGCCGGACCGAGGAGAGACCCGATGACCGTGCAGGAGCTGCCGGTGCTCGACCAGCCCGAGGTGGTCGCCTGCTGCGCGCCGCTGACGACCGCGGTGCTCGCCGCCTCGGACGCCGAGGCCCTCGCCAAGCAGCTCGCCGCGCTCGCCGACCCCGTCCGGCTGCAGCTGGTCTCGCTGCTGGCCAACGCCGAGGGCGGCGCCGTCTGCGCCTGCGACCTCGTCGAGCCGGTCGGCCGGAGCCAGCCGACCGTGTCCCACCACCTGAGGGTCCTGGTCGCCAGCGGCGTGTGCGTCAGCGAGCGGCGGGGCCGCAACGTCTGGTACGCGGTCAACCGCTCGGCGCTCGAGGCGCTGCGTGGAGCGCTCGCTCCCGGCTGACCACGGCGGCAACCGGACACGGCCGTTCACCCGCTGTTCGCTTGACCTGCGCCCCAGGAGGCCGTCTCCTCAGCCTGTGCTGACATCACCGGTGGCTGACGAGTTGCTGCGGGCGCTGGGCGACCCCCTGCGGGCGCGGATCGTCCACCTGCTCGCCGGCGAGCAGCTGTGCGTCTGCCACCTGGTCGGGGAGACCGGCGCGACCGGCTCGAACGTCAGCAACCACCTGCGGGTGCTGCGGGACCTGGGCGTCGTGACGGCCGAGCCGGCCGGGCGGTTCACCTACTACCGGTTGCGTCCGGAGGTGCTGGAGGCCGTGTCGGCGCACTACGCGCGGCTGGCCTCCCGCGCCCGGCTGGCGGCGGCGGTGAAGCGGCCGTGCGACTGAGCCTGCTGACCCGCCAGGCGGTCGCGGAGTTCCTCGGCTCGGCCGGGCTGGTCACCGTCGTCATCGGGTCGGGCATCGCCGCCTCCCGGCTCTTCCCGGACGACACCGGCCTGCAGCTGCTGGAGAACGCGCTGGTCACCGGCGCCGGGCTGGTCGCGCTCATCCTGGCCTTCGGTCCGGTGTCCGGCGGCCACTTCAACCCGGTGGTCACCCTGGCCGACCGGGCCTTCGGCGGCGTCACCACCCGGCAGGTCGCCGTGTACCTGCCGGCACAGCTGGCCGGCGGAGCGCTCGGCGCGGTCGCCGCGAACCTGATGTTCGACCTGCCCGCGGTCAGCATCGCCACGACCGAGCGCTCGGGTGGCGGACTGTGGCTGTCCGAGGCGCTGGCCACCTTCGGTCTCGTCGTGCTCGTCTTCGGCCTGGTGCGCGCCGGCCGGGCCGGGATGGCCCCGTTCGCCGTCGGTGCGTACATCACCGCGGCCTACTTCTGGTCGTCCTCGACGTCGTTCGCCAACCCGATGATCGACGTCGCCCGCATGCTGTCGGACACCTTCGCCGGCATCGCCCCCTCCTCGGTGCCCGCGTTCGTGCTCGCCCAGCTCGTCGGCGGGGCCGCCGGTGCGGCCGTGGTCGCGCTGCTCCACCCGACGGTCGCCGGCGTCGCCGCCGACGCCGTCGTCCCGCACGAGGACCCCATCGCACCGCCGTCCGCCGCCGCCGCCCGGCCGGACACCGACCGCCACGGGACCCCGAGAGGAGCGCGACCATGACCGCGAGCACACCGGGACCGGCCGAGCAGGCCGTCGCCGACCAGCAGGTCGCCCGCATCGTCGACGACCTGGCCCGCGACTACGACGACCGCTTCCCCCGCGGCGAGGTGGAGGAGGTGTACCGGGACAGCTACGCGAAGCTCGCCCGGACCGCGAGGGTGACGACCTTCCTGCCGGTGCTGGCCGGTCGGTTCGCCTGCGAGCGCCTCGACGCCCGGGCACTGGCCGAGGGCAAGCGTGCCCGCCGGGCACCGGCGGTGCTGTTCGTGTGCGTGCACAACGCCGGCCGCAGTCAGATGGCGGCAGCTCTCCTGCGGTCCTACGCCGGCGACGGCGTGCACGTCTACACCGCCGGGTCCGACCCGGCCGAGCAGATCCACCCCGAGGTCACCGCGGCGATGGCCGGGATCGGACTGGACCTGGGGCAGGAGTTCCCGAAGCCGCTGACCCACGACGTGCTGTCGGCCGCGGACGTCGTGGTCACCCTCGGCTGCGGCGACGAGTGCCCGGTCGTGCCGGGCCGCCGCTACGAGGACTGGCCGGTCGCCGACCCCGCCCGCGCCAGCGCAGCGCAGGTCGCCGCCATCCGCGCCGACCTCGACGCCCGCGTCCGCGGGCTCGTCGTCTCGCTGCTGCCCGACCTGGACCTGCCGGGCCCGCTGGCCCCTCCCGCGCCGGCCACCGCCCGGTGAGCACCGGCCTGCGCCTGGTGGTCGTCGGCGGCTCCGACGCCGGCATCTCCGCCGGCCTGCGCGCCCGTGAACTCGACCCCTCGGCCGAGGTGACCCTCGTGGTGGCCGACGCCTACCCGAACCTCAGCATCTGCGGGATCCCCTACCTCGTCTCCGGCGAGGTCGGCGACTGGCACGACCTGGCCCACCGCAGCCGGGCCGACCTCGAGGCCACCGGCATGCGGCTGCGCCTGGACACCCGCGTCACCGGTATCGACGTCGACGGCCACCGGATCGCCGTCCGGACCGCCGACGGCAGCACCGCGACGCTGGACTACGACCGGCTGGTCGTCGGCACCGGCGCCGTCCCGGTCCGCCCACCGATCGGGGGGCTGGCCACCCTCGGCCCGGCCGACGGGGTCCACCTGCTGCACACGATGGACGACACCTTCGCGCTCATCGGCACGCTCGAGCGGTCCGGTGCCCGCTCGGCGCTGATCGTCGGGGGCGGCTACATCGGCCTGGAGATGGCCGAGGCCCTCACCACCCGCGGCCTGGCGGTGCACACCGTCGAGATGCTGCCCGAGGTGCTGCCCACCGTGGACGTCGAGCTCGGCGCGCTGGTCCGCGCCGAGCTGGCCGGCCAGGGCGTCCAGGTCCACACCGGGACCGCGGTCACCGCCATCACCTCCAGCGGCGGCCCGGCCACCGACGCCCCGCGGCTGCACGTGACCGGCACCGGACCCGACGGCGAGCCGGTGGCCTGGGACGTCGACGTGGTCCTCGTCAGCGTCGGCGTCCGCCCGGACACCGACCTGCTCCTCGCCGCCGGAGCCCGCACCGGCGCGCGCGGCGCGGTCGCCGTCGACGAGGGCATGGCCACCGGGCTGCCCGACGTCTGGGCCGCCGGGGACTGCGTGGTGACCCACCACCGCCTCACCGGTGCCACCTACCTGCCGCTGGGCACCACCGCGCACAAGCAGGGTCGCGTCGCCGGCGAGAACGCCCTCGGCGGCACCGCCCGCTACGCCGGCAGCCTCGGCACCCAGGTGGTCAAGGTCTTCGACGCCGTCGCCGCCCGCACCGGGCTGCGCGAGCCCGAGGCCACCGCCGCCGGGTACCGGCCGGTGTCGACCACCACGGTCGCCGACGACCACATGGCCTACTACCCGGGCGCCCAGCCGATCACGATCCGGGTCACCGGCGACGCCGACACCGGCCGGCTGCTCGGTGCGCAGCTGATCGGCCGGCGCGGCACCGAGACCGCCAAGCGGGTCGACGTCTACGCCACCGCGCTGTTCCACGGCATGACGGTGGCCGACGTGCTCGACCTCGACCTGTCCTACACCCCACCGCTGGGCTCACCGTGGGACGCCGTCCAGATCGCCGCGCAGGCATGGCTCGCCGGGCACGCCCCCACCCGGCCGGCTGCCGCCGCACACCCGGCGCCGGCACCCGCATGACCACTCCCCCCGCTTCGACGCCGCGCCGACCGCGCGTGCTCTTCGTCTGCGCGCACAACGCCGGCCGCTCCGTCCTGGCCGTCGCGCTGGCCCGCCACCACGCCGCCGACCGGATCGAGGCCGACTCGGCCGGTACCACCCCCGATGACGGACCCAGCGCGTCCACCACCGCCACCCTCGCCGAGCTCGGCATCGACGCCTCCGGCCACCGGCCGTCCGCGGTGACCGCCGACCGGGTGGCCGCCGCCGACGTGGTGGTGGCGATGAAGCCCGGCCTCGAGCTGCCCCACGTCGACGGCGTGCGGTACGAGACCTGGCACCTGCCCGACCCGGCCGGCTGGGACACCGAGGGCATCCGGCCGCTCCGCCGGCAGATCGATGCCCGCGTCCAGGCCCTCGTCGCCGACCTGGTCGGCACCGCCCCCACCACCACGGACGCGGGCACGACCCCGTCCGACGGCACCGGACCCGACCTCGGGAGGACCCCGTGAGCGACCGCCCCAGCATCCTGTTCGCCTGCATCCACAACAGCGGCCGTTCGGTGGCCTCGGCCACGCTGGCCCGGCACTACGCCGGTGACGCCGTCGAGGTCCGCAGCGCGGGGTCCGAGCCGGCCTCGGCGGTGAACCCGGTGGTCGCCGCGGTACTGGACGAAGCGGGTCTGCCGGTGACGGGCCACACGCCGACCACGCTGAGCTACGACCTCGTCGAGGGCGCCGACGTGGTGGTCACCCTCGGCTGCGGGGAGTCCTGCCCCGTCGTCCCCGGTACCCGGATCGAGGACTGGCCGGTCGAGGACCCGAAGGGCCAGGACGCCGAGACCGTGCGACGCATCGTCGCCGACCTCGACACCCGCGTCCGCGAGCTGCTCGCCGAGGTCGCGCCGCACCACCGGCTCCCTCCGTCGGTCCTCGGTCGCTGACGGCCGGGCCCGGCTCCGCGGGGCCCCCGGCGGGCGCCGTCCCCCGCGGGCGCCACGCCCTCGCGCCGGCCGGGGAACCCGTCCTCCGGCGGTAGACTGACGCCAACCGGCCCGTCCCGCGCGGACGGGCCGCGTCGCGTCCCGCGCGGCGCGGCCGGGGCCGGTGAGTCCGAGGTGCCGACCTCCTCGCCCCGGTGGTCGACACCGCCGGAGCGGGCGACGGCACGAGCGCCCCCCGACGGTCGACCAGATGCGGAGCGGTTCCGATGACCTCGCCAGGAGACCTCCTGGACGTCCGGTACCGGCTCGGGTCGGTCATCGCCGCCGGCGGCATGGGGGTCGTGTGGCGGGCCCAGGACACACTGCTGCAGCGGTCGGTCGCCGTGAAGACGCTGCGTCCCGAGTACAGCGGCGACCCCGCGTTCCTGAACCGGTTCCGCTCCGAGGCGCAGCACGCCGCGCTGCTCAACGACCCGCACATCGCCGCGGTCCACGACTACGGCGAGGCCGACACCAGCCGCGGACCGCTGCCCTACCTGGTCATGGAGCTCGTCCACGGCACCGCGCTGTCGGACCTGCTCGCGCAGGAGGGACGGCTCGGGGTCGACCGGACACTGCGGATCGTCCGCCAGACGGCGGCGGCGCTGGCCGCCGCCCACGAGGCCGGCGTCGTGCACCGCGACGTCAAGCCGGGCAACGTGCTCGTGACCGCCGACGGCGGCGTGAAGATCACCGACTTCGGCATCGCCTGGTCGGCGGCGAGCGAGCGGCTGACGCAGACCGGCCAGGTGCTCGGGACCGCGCACTACCTGTCCCCGGAGCAGGCCGACGGCGTGCCCGCCACCCCGGCCAGCGACGTCTACGCCCTCGGGGTCGTCGCCTACCAGTGCCTGGCCGGGCGGCTGCCGTTCGAGGGCGGGTCACCGGTGCAGATCGCGCTGCTGAAGATCCGCGACCAGGCCCCGCCCCTGCCGCCCGACGTGCCCGCCGGCGTCCGCGACCTGGTGGCGCGGATGATGGCCCGGGACCCCGCGGTCCGTCTCGCCGACGGTGCCGCCGTGCGCGACGCCGTCGACGCGCTGGCCCCGGCCGCACCTCGCGCCGCCGTGGACCGCCACGCCACGGCGGTGCTCCCCCTGACCGGGGCATCGACGGCGACCGGCCCGGCCGCGCCTCCCCTGCTCCCGGCGGACCGCACCGGGGACACCACCGTCGCGGAGGGAACGGAGGACCCCGCGCGCCGGCGCAGGACGTGGGCCGCCCTCGCCGGGGCCACCGTCGCGGCGCTCGTCGTCGTGCTCGGCGTCTCGGGCCTGCTGGGCGGAGGGGACGGGGACGCGGCCGCCACGCCCGACCGCGCCACGGCCGCGCCCACGACCACGAGCGCCCCGGCCCCGCCGAGCACGGTCCGGCTCGACCCGGCCGCGCTGGTCGGCCGCCCGGTCGCCGACGTGGAGGCCGAGCTGGTCGCCCTCGGCCTGCAGGTGCAGCGGCGCCCGCTCACCACGAGCGACGTCGCGGACGGGCAGGTCATCGCCGTCGACCCGGTCGGCGAGCTGCTGCCCGGCCAGTCGGTGACCCTCACCCACGCCGTCGCCCCTCCTCCGGCCCCCGCCCCCGCCCCGGTGCCGGCGGAGCAGGAGGGCGAGGGCCGCGGCAACGGCGACGAGGGCGACCAGGGCAGCGAGAACGGCGACGGGAACGGCAACGGGAGGGACAAGGACAAGGACAAGGACCGGGAGGGCGACGACTGAGCCCGCCCGGGCATGTCCGCGGCCGGTCCGGTGTTGACCCGGAGTTGCCCCGCGAGCGACGCGGCGGCCGCACACCCCTGCACGACCGACCCGAGGACCTCCCCTGCCCGACACCGCTCCCCCGACGTCCACCGTCCGCCGCCGGAAACGGCGCCCCGCCGACGAGCTCCCCGCCGTCGCTCCCGCGGCCGACCGGGAGGCCGACCGCCGTGCCGACCGGGAGGCCGACCGCCGTGCCGACCGGGAGGCCGACCGCCGTGCCGACCGGGAGGCCGACCGCGAGGCGGCCCGCGCCGAGCGGCGCGCCCAGCAGCTGTGGGTGGAGGGCGCCGCACCGGAGCTGCCCGTCCGCGCGACGCCGCCCCAGCGGGTCGTCTTCCACCTCGGCCCGACCAACTCCGGCAAGACGTACGAGTCGCTGCAGGAGCTGGCCGCCACCGGCTCGGGTGTCTACGCCGCGCCGCTGCGCCAGCTCGCCCACGAGGCCTACGCCAAGCTCGCGGCGGTGCTGCCCGAGGGCACCGTCGGCCTGTCCACCGGTGAGGAGGAGATCGACCCCTCCGCGCCGGTCGTCTGCTGCACGGTGGAGAAGGCCCCCATGCGCGGCGAGCTGCTCGTCCTCGACGAGTCGCACTGGGTCGCCGACCCCGACCGCGGCCACCACTGGGCGCGGCTGCTGCTGACCGGCGAGTACCGCGAGATGCACCTGATCGCGGCGGCCGAGGCCCACCCGCTGCTGGCACCGCTGGTCGCCGACGCCGGGTCCGTCGACGTCGTCCACCACCAGCGGCTGTCCCGGCTCGACGTGCTCCGCGCGCCGGTCCGCACCACCGGCGTCCGCCCGCAGACCCTCGTCGTCGCCTTCTCCCGCAAGACCGTCTACGCCGTCGCCGCGGAACTGGACCGGCACCGGCCGGGGAAGGTGGGCGTCCTCTACGGCGCGCTGCCCCCGGCCACCCGGCGCGAGGTCATCGAGCGGTTCACCACCGGGGAGCTCGACGTCCTGGTCACCACCGACGTCATCGGGCACGGCATCAACGTCCCGGCCACCACCGTGCTGTTCGCCGAGACGACGAAGTTCGACGGCATCGAGCTGCGGCCGCTGCGCAGCTGGGAGGCCGCGCAGATCGCCGGGCGGGCCGGCCGTTACGGCCTGACCGGGCACGGGACCGTGGGCGTGCTGACCGGCGTGCCGAAGCTGCGACCGTCGGCGGCGCTGGTGGCCGTCGGCGCCGAGGTCGCCCGCGGCGACCGGCCCAGCGACCTGCCCGGGCGCCGGCCGCGGCTGCGCCCCGCACTCGAGGACCTCGGCGCCCTCGAGGCCGTCGACCTGCCCGAGGCCCTGGTCCGCTGGCAGGAGTGGGCCCGCGCGGCCACCCGCGACCAGGCCATGACCCCCGACGACGTCAGCTCGCTGGTGCTGCGGGTGCAGGCGCTGCTGCCGATGCTGCGCGGCCCGCTCGGCGCGGCCGGCGACCTGTACACCGTCTGGCGGCTGGTGAACCTCCCGATCGACTACGACCCGCCGCGGCGCACCCGCTGGCTGGTGCTGGCCCGGGCGGCGCTGCGGCACGCCGTCGGGCTGCCGGTCCGGCCGGAGCTCGTGCTGCCCGACGTCCCGGTCGGCGGCGGTGTCGAGGACTTCGAGCAGGCCGCCGCGGCTGCGCGCGACGCCCAGACGCTGCTGCGGCAGTTCCCCGGCGTGGCCGGGCTGAGCAGCGACGACGCCGCCTGGGTCGAGGAGGAGTGCGCCGAGGCGATCAGCGAGCTGCTGCCCGACGCCATCGCGGTGAGCCGGTCGAGCGCGTGCGTCGAGTGCGGCACCGCGATCGCCCCCTGGTTCTCCACCTGCCGCCCGTGCAGCGCACCGCGCGGACGGGCCCGGGACGGGCACCCCCGCGCCGGCGGCCGGGACACCGGGCGCGGCGGGCGTCGGGTCCCGCGGTCGGGCTCCCGGCAGGGCCGGCGGCCCACCCGCAGCGGCCGCGGCTGACCGGTGCGCGGCCGCGCTGCGGTCAGGCCTCCGGCGGCTCGCCCGTGGAGAGCAGGCGGTCGTACACGAGGGCCGCGAGGACGCCGCCGACGACGGGGGCCACGAGGTAGATCCACAGCGACGACAGCTGTCCCGCCAGGACGCCGGGTCCGAAGGCGCGCGCCGGGTTGACCGCGCCGCCGGTGAGCGGCCCGGCGACGAAGATGCCGGCGGCCAGGGCGAGGCCCACGGCCACCGGCGCGATCGCGTTCTCGGCACGGGCGTCGGTGGCGACCGACACCACGACGAGCACCAGCACGAAGGTCACCAGGACCTCGGCGAGGAACGCCTGGCCGGTGGAGACGAACTCCTGCGGCGTGGTGGCGCCCAGCCGCGCCTCGTCCCGCGCCGCCTGGCCGTACAGCGCCCAGGTCAGGGCTGCGCCGGCGAGCCCGCCGGCGAGCTGGGCGGCGACGTAGGCACCGGCGGCCGACCAGGGGAAGCGCCGGGTCACGGCCAGCCCCAGCGTGACCGCCGGGTTGAGGTGGCAGCCCGAGACGTGCCCGAGGGCCGCGGCGAGCGCGGTGAGCGTCAGGCCGAAGGCGAGCACCACCGCGAGGAGGTCGTAGACGCCGTTGCCGGTGGCGGGCCCGGCCACCACCACGCTGGTCCCGACGAACACGAGGATCGCCGTCCCGACGAACTCGGTGAGCGCCGGGCGCCCCACCCGCGGGCCGATCCTGCTGCCGTAGAGGCCTGTGGTCACGGCCTGCCGGCCGGTCCTGCTCGACGCCATCACGCGCTCCCCGCTCGCAGCGGCGCCGTGTACGCCGCCTCCCCGGCGCCCGTTAGCCGGACGGCCGCACGACGAAACGAGCCGGTGCGGTGCCGATGGTCAGCGGGCGGGGTCGCCGGCGTCGACCGGCGCGCCGGGCTGCTCCCGCTGCACCGGCGTCCCGGTGACGCCGTGCAGGTGGCAGGCGGCGAGGTGGCCGGGCGCGGCGCCGGCCGGCTGCAGCGCCGGGTCGACGTCGGGACAGGGCCCGAACACGTCGGGGCAGCGGGTGCGGAACCGGCAGCCGCTGGGCACCCGCGCCGGCGAGGGGACGTCGCCGCGCAGCACGATCCGCCGCCGGGAGCGCTCGAGCTCCGGGTGCGGCACCGGCACCGCCGACAGCAGCGCCCGCGTGTAGGGCATCTGCGGCTCCGCGGCGACGGCGGCGGCGGGCCCGACCTCGACCACCCGGCCCAGGTACATGACCGCGATCCGGTCGGACACGTGCCGCACCGCCGCCAGGTCGTGGGAGATGAACAGCAGCGTGAGCCCCAGCCGGCGCTGCAGCCGGCGCAGCAGGTTGAGCACCTGCGCCTGCACGCTGACGTCGAGGGACGCGATCGCCTCGTCGCAGACCAGGAAGTCCGGCTCCCCGGCCAGCGCCCGGGCGATGCCGACCCGCTGGCGCTGCCCCCCGGAGAACTCGTGCGGGTAGCGGGCGGCGACGGCCGGGTCGAGGCCGACCAGCTCGAGCAGCTCGCGGACCCGCGCCGCGCGCGCCGCCCGCCCCGGGTGCAGGCCGTGGACCTCCAGCGGCTCGCCGACCGTCTGCGCCACGGTGCGCCGCGGGTCGAGCGAGGCGAACGGGTCCTGGAACACCATCCCCGCGCGCCGGCGCAGGTCGCGCAGCTGCCGGCGCGACATCGCGGTGACGTCGGCGCCGTCGAAGGTCACCGTGCCGCCGGTCGGCTGCACCAGCCGCAGCAGCGCGTTGCCCAGCGTGGACTTGCCGCACCCGGACTCGCCCACCAGCCCCAGCGTCTCGCCGCGGTACACGTCGAGGTCGACGCCGTCCACCGCGCGGACCGCGCCCGCGGCGCGGCGCAGCGGCCCGCCCGAGCGCAGCGGGAAGTGGACCTCCAGCCCGCGGGCGGAGACCAGCACCTCGCGCTCGCCCGTCGACGTCACGACGCCTCCCCCTCCGTGCACCACGTCGCCGCCCGGTGCGCGAGCCGGGTGGTGCCAATGTCGCGATGAAGGCCCCCCACCGGGGCGAGGGGCGGCTGCTCGGTCTCGCAGCGGGCGTCGCCGCGCACCGGGCAGCGCGGCCAGAACACGCACCCGGCGGGCAGGTCGGTGGGCGGGGGCGGGGTGCCGGCGATGGTGGCCAGGTCGCCGTCGCCGGCCGCGGCCAGGTCGGGCAGCGCGCCGAGCAGGCCGCGGGTGTAGGGGTGCACCGGCCGCTCGAGGACGTCGTCGGCCGTGCCGTCCTCCACGCAGCGCCCGCCGTAGACGACCAGCACCCGGTCGGCGATCCCGGCGACGACGCCGAGGTCGTGGGTGATCCAGACGACGCCGGTGCCGTGCTCGGCCTGCAGCCGCTCGACCAGCTCGAGGATCTGCGCCTGCACGGTGACGTCGAGGGCGGTGGTGGCCTCGTCGGCGACCAGCAGCGCCGGCGCGTTGGCCAGCGCGATCGCGATCACCACCCGCTGCCGCATGCCGCCGGAGAGCTCGTGCGGGAAGCGGTCCACCGCCCGACCGGGGTCGGGCAACCCCACCTCGGCGAGCAGCTCCACCGCCCGGGCGCGCGCCGCGGCCCGGGACACCGGCCCGTGGGCGCGCAGCCCCTCGGTGAGCTGCCGGCCCACGGTGAGCACCGGGTTGAGCGAGGTCATCGGGTCCTGGAACACCATGCCGACGCCCGGGCCGCGCACCTGCCGCAGCCGCTCGGGCGGCATGGTCAGCAGGTCCTCGCCCCGCAGCAGCGCCCGGCCGGTCACCGTCGCCGTCCCCGCCGGCAGCAGGCCGACCAGCGCGAGCACCGAGACGCTCTTGCCGCTGCCGGACTCCCCGACGACGGCGACGGTCTCCCCCGGGCCGACGGTGTAGGACAGCCCGTTGACCACGTGCGCCGTCCCGCGCGGGGTGCGCAGGTCCACGCGCAGGTCCTCCACCGCCAGGACCGGCTCGACGGCGGTGTCCGCGGCCGCGCTCACCGGCCGCCCCCGGCCATGAGCGTGCGCTGGCGCGGGTCGAGGACGTCGCGCAGCCCGTCGCCGAGCAGGTTGAAGCACAGCACGGTGACGACGATGGCCAGGCCGGGGAACACCGTGTACCACCAGGCCTGGTCGATGAAGTCTCGGCCGTCGGCGAGCATCAGCCCCCACGACGGGTCCGGCCGGCGCGGGCCCAGGCCGAGGAAGGACAGCGCGGCCTCGGCGAGGACGGCGAAGGCCAGGCTGACCGAGGTCTGCACGATGATCGGCGGCGCGGCGTTGGGCAGCACGTGCCGGGTGACCAGCCGCCAGTCCGACGCGCCCACCGACCGCGAGGCGCGCACGTAGACCTCCTCGCGCACGCCGAGCACGCTGGCGCGGGTGACCCGGGCGAAGATCGGCACGTAGACGATGCCGATGGCCAGGATGGCGTTGGCCGGCCCCGCGCCGCGGATCGCCACGATCGCGATGGCCAGCAGCACGGCGGGGAAGGCGAACAGCACGTCCATGATCCGCATGAGCGTGTCGTCGACCCACCGGCCGTGGTAGCCGGCCAGCAGCCCGATGACCGTGCCGACGACGAGGGCGAACGCCACGGACAGGAAGCCGACCCGCAGCGACGTCCCGGCGCCGAGGACCACCCGGCTGAACACGTCGCGGCCGAACTCGTCGGTGCCGAACGGGTGCTCCCAGCTCGGTGGCTGCAGCTGCCGAGAGGGGTCCTGGTCGTTGGGCCCGTCGGGCGCCAGGGTCTCGTCGAAGACCGCGACCAGCACGATGACCACCAGCACGACGGCGGAGACGGCGGCGGTCGGGTTGCGCGCGAGCAGGCCGAGGGTCTCCCGCCACCGCGGGCGCGGCGGCGCCGCCGTCGGCAGCGGCTCGGACGGCGGGGGCTGCGCCGGGGTGGCACCCGGCGTGGGCAGGGTGGTCATCGGCGGGTGATCCTCGGGTCGATGCGGCCGTAGAGCAGGTCGACCAGCAGGTTGACGACCAGGAAGACGAGGGCGAACAGCAGCACCGCGCCCTGCAGCACCGGGAAGTCGCGGTCGCGCACCGCCTGGTAGGCCAGCTGGCCCAGGCCCGGCCAGGAGAAGACGATCTCCACGACGACCACCCCCGAGAGCAGGTAGGCCAGCTGGACGCCGGTGACGGTCACCAGCGGGAGCAGGGCGTTGCGCAGCACGTGCCAGGTGAGCACCTGCCGGGCGGGCACGCCCTTGGCCCGCGCGGTGCGCACGTGGTCGGAGCCCAGCGCCTCCAGCACGCTGGACCGGACGAACCGGGTGATGACCGACCCGGAGACGACGCCGGTGGCCACCGCGGGCAGCACCAGGCGCTGCAGCCAGCCCAGCGGGTCCTCGGTGAGCGGGACGTAGCCGCCCGAGGGGAACCAGCCCAGCGTCCCGGCGAAGACCAGGATCAGCATGATCGACAGCCAGAAGTCGGGCACCGAGATGCCGATCTGGCTGACGACGGTGGCCAGCCGGTCGACCAGCGACCGCGGGTGCAGCGCGGAGAGCACGCCCAGCGGCACGGCGATGACCAGCGCCACCAGCAGCGCGGCGAACGCCAGGGTCAGCGTCGCCGGCAGCCGCTCGGCGATCAGCGAGGTGACCGTCTCCCCGCTGCGGAAGCTCACCCCGAGGTCACCGGTCACCGCCCGCCCGGCCCAGGTGAGGTACTGCTCGACGAGGGGCAGGTCCAGGCCGCTGCGCTCCCGCAGGGCGTCGTAGGTCTCCTGGGAGTACCGGGTGCCCAGCGCCAGGCGGATCGGGTCGCCCCGGACGAGGTGGATCAGCGAGAAGACCAGGACGCTGACGCCGGCCAGGACCACCACGGCCTGGCCGGCGCGCCGGAGCAGGAACCCGGTCAGGGCAGCTGCACCGTCTCGAAGTTGATCGCCGCGTCGGGCCGCACCTGGTACCCGGTCAGCCCGGCCGACCAGGCCTGCACCTCGTCGGGGTTGTACAGGTACAGGTAGCTGACGTCGTCGACGACGATCCGCGCGGCCTCGTCGTAGAGGCCCTTGCGGGTGGCCTGGTCCGGCTCGGTGGCCGCCCGGGTCAGCAGGGCGTCGACCTGCGGGTTGTTGTAGCCCTGGTAGTTGCTGCCGCCGGTGGACAGGTGCTGGTTCTCGTAGAAGTCCGCCGGGTCGATGTTGCCGATCCAGCTGAGCAGGAAGGCGTCGAAGTCGCCCTGGTCCTGCCGGTCGAGCCAGGTGGCGAGGTCCTCCTCCTGGATCTCCACCTCGACGCCGATCGGCTGCAGCTGGCTGGCGATGACCTGGGCGGCGGCCACCGTCTCGGGGATCTCGTCGGTGACCATCAGACCCATCGTCAGCGGCGTCTGCACGCCGGCCTGCGCGAGCAGCTGCCGGGCGGCCTCCTGGTCGGGGGTGAACGGCGCGTAGTCCAGGAACCAGGGGCTGCCCTCGGGGATCGCCGTCTGGTTGGCCTGCGCGGCGCCGAAGCGGGCGGCCTGGGTGACCTCCTCGCGGTCGATCGCGGTGGCGATCGCCCGGCGCACGTCCCGGTTGTCGAACGGCGGGACGGCGTAGTTCATCGACAGGTAGTAGTACTCGACGCTGGTGACCGAGCCGAGCTCGACGTCCTCCTCGCCCTGCAGCGACTCGATGTTCTGCGGCGGGACGTTGTCGGTCCACTGCACCTCGCCGTTGCGCAGCGCGGTGAGGGCCGCGCTGGGCTCGGCGACGTAGCGGAACTCGACCCCGTCGACGGTCGGCGCACCGGCCCAGTGCTCCTCGAAGGCGGTGAGCACGGTGGCGTTGGCGTCGGAGCTCTCCAGCCGGAACGGCCCGGTGCCGTTGGCCTCGGTCTGCAGGTCGAGGTCGTCGGCGGCGTTCTCCGGGACGATCGCCATGCCCTTGAACGAGCCGATGAGCTCCAGCAGGTTGGGCGTGGGCCGGCTGAGCGTGAGGACCACGGTCCGGGGGTCCGGCGCGGTGACGTCGGTGACGGTGGCGAACCGGTAGGCGTTGGCCAGCTCCTCGTCGATGATCCGCCGGAAGCTGTAGACGACGTCGGCGGAGTCGAACTCGCTGCCGTCGTGGAAGGTGACGCCCTCGCGGAGGGTGAACGTCCAGGCCAGCCCGTCGGGGCTGGTGGTCCACGACTCGGCCAGGCTCGGCTGCATGGTGAGGTCCTCGGCGCTCGGGACGACGAGGGTGTCGTAGACGTTCTCCAGCACCTGGAAGCTCGCGTAGGCGTTGGTGGCGTGCGGGTCGAACTGGTCGGGCTGGGCACTGACCGCGGCCACGAGCACGTTCTCGTCGGCTCCGCCGCCACCGCCGGTGTCGACGCTCTCCCCGCCTCCGCAGGCGGTGAGGACCAGGGCCGCCGCGGCGGCGAGGGGCAGCAGGGGTGTCGTGCGCACGCGGACCTCCGGGGTTCGGCGGTGTCGTCCGCCCCCGACCCTGGCCCTGTCGCCGTGTCCGCGCCGAACGAGAACCCGATCGTTACGTTCCCTCGACCTCCCGGATGGGGAGATCCCCGTCCGTGCGCACGCTGCTGGCCGGCGACCGGCTGCTCGACGCCGGCGGGCCGGTCGAGGACGGCTGGGTGCTCCTCGACGGCGACACCGTCGCGGCCACCGGCACCGGACCCCGTCCGCACGCCGACGAGACCGTCGACCTCGCCGGCGCGGAACTGGTGCCGGGCTTCGTCGACCTGCACGTCCACGGCGGCGGCGGTCACTCCTTCGACGACGGCCCCGGCGCGGTCCGCCGGGCGCTGGCCGTGCACCGGGCCGCGGGCACCACCCGGTCGGTGGTGAGCCTGGTCGCCGCGCCGGTCGGGGAACTGGCGGCGTCGCTGGCCGGCATCGCCGACCTGGCCGGAGCGGACCCGACCGTCCTGGGCGCGCACCTCGAGGGGCCGTTCCTCGCGGCCACCCGCTGCGGCGCCCACGACCCGCGCCACCTGCGGGCCCCCACCGCCGGCGACGTCGCCCGGCTGCTGGCCGCCGCCCGGGGCACGCTGCGGCAGGTCACCATCGCGCCCGAGCTGCCCGGCGCGCTCGAGGCCGTGCGCGCGTTCACCGCCGCGGGTGTCGTCGTCGCGGTGGGGCACACCGAGGCCGACGCCGCGCTCACCGCGGCGGCCTTCGACGCCGGTGCCCGGCTGCTCACGCACGCGTTCAACGCGATGCCCGGCCTGCACCACCGCGACCCGGGCCCGGTCGGCGCGGCGCTCGCCGACCCCCGGGTCACGCTCGAGCTGGTGCTCGACGGTGTGCACGTCCACCCCGTCGTCGCCGCGCTGCTGGTGGCCGGCGCGCCGGGGCGGGTCGCGCTGGTCACCGACGCGACGGCCGCGGCGGGCGACGGCGACAGCGAGCACCGCATCGGCGGGCGGGCGGTCACCGTGCGCGGCGACCGGGCGGTCCTCACCGGCACCGACACGCTCGCCGGGTCCACGCTCACCCAGGACGCCGCGCTGCGGGCCGCGCTCGCCGCCGGCGTCGACCCGGTGGCCGCGGTCACCGCGCTGACCGCCACCCCGGCGCGGGCGCTGGGCCTCGGGCACCGGCTCGGCCGGCTCGCGCCCGGGTACGCGGCGGACGTCGTCGCCCTGGCAGCGGACCTGTCCGTCACGGCGGTGTGGGCGGCCGGGCGGCGGATCCGCTGACCGCCGGGACGGCGTCGGGGCACGGCGGCCCGGTCAGTCCACCGGGGGCAGGCCGCCGTTGACGGTCACCGCGTCGACGGCGCCGTGGCCGACCTCCCACCGGTCGAGCAGCTGCTGGTAGACGCCGTCGTCGACGAGCCGCTGCAGCGCCTGCGTCACCGCGTCGCGCAGCTCGGGGCGGTCGGGCGCGACGGCGATGCCGTAGAGCCCGGGCTCGTACTGGGTGTCGGAGACCAGCTGGAAGCTGTTCTGCGTCCGCGGGTCGGTGGTCACGAAGACCGCCGGCGGGTAGTCGGCGACGACGGCGTCGGCGCGGCCGGTGCGCAGCTCGAGCAGCGCGTCGTCGTTGGTGGGCAGCTCGTGGACGTCGATCCGCCCCACGCACGCCGCCTGCGCCCGCTCGAGCAGCCCGACCTGCACCGTCCCGGCCTCGACGGCGACGCTGCGCCCGCACAGCCCGGCGAGGTCGTGGATGCCGTGCGGGTTGCCCCGCGCGACGACGATCGAGGAGCCGGCGCGGAAGTAGTTGACGAAGTCGGCCTGCTGCTCGCGCTCGGCGGTGTCGGTGACCGCGCTCATCACCAGGTCGAACCGGTCGGCGGCGAGGTCGTCGAGCAGGGTGTCGAAGGAGGAGGCCTCGAACTGCACCTCCACCCCGAGCAGGTCGCCGAGCGCGGCGCCGAGGTCGGGCTCGAAGCCGACGATGGTGCGCCCGTCGGGGCCGAAGGACGAGGCCGGCGGGTAGGACGGGTCGTTGGCCACGGTCAGGACGCCGCTGTCGCGGACGTCCTCGGGCAGCGCGGCGTGCAGCCGCTCGTCCACGGTCACGGCCGGCGCCGCGTCGGGTGAGGGTGCGGCCGGGTCCCCGGAGGTCCCGCAGCCCGCGGTGACCAGGGCGACGGCGAGGACGGCGGTGCCGGCGAGGGCACGGTGGGTGCGGGTCACGCGAGGACCTCCACGGAGGGCGCGGACACCGCTGCGGCCGCGCGGGTGAGTTCCGGCCACGGGCGCGGCCGGGAGAACAACCAGCCCTGGGCGCGGTCGCAGCCGACCGCCCGAAGCCAGGCCGCGACCTCGGGCGTCTCCACGCCCTCGGCGCAGACCGACAGCCCCAGGCCGTGCGCGAGCTCGACCAGCGAACGCACGACGGCGGCGTCCTCGGCCGAGACGTCCACGCCGGTGACGAAGGCCCGGTCGACCTTGACCTCGGTGAGCGCCAGGGAGCGCAGGTGCGACAGGCTGGCGAAGCCGACGCCGAAGTCGTCCAGGGCGGCGCCGAAGCCGTGCGCGGCCAGCTCGGCCAGGCAGGCCGACGCGGCGGCGAGGTCGGCGGGCAGCGCGGTCTCGGTGACCTCGAGGTGCAACCGGGCCGGCGGCACCCCGGCCTCGGCGGCGAGCCGGGCGACGGTGGCGGCGAAGCCGGGCGTCTCCAGGTTGCGCACCGAGACGTTGACCGACACCGTCCAGTCCTCGCCGGCGGCGCTCCAGGCGGCGCAGTCGGCCAGCGCCTGCCGCAGCACCCACTCGGTGAGCGCGCCCATGACGCCGGACTGCTCCAGCGCCGGCAGGAAGTCGCCGGGCCCGATCAGCCCGCGCTCGGGGTGCTGCCAGCGCAGCAGCGCCTCGACGCCGGCGGTGCGGCCGGAGGCCAGGTCCACCTGCGGCTGGTAGTGCAGCCGCAGGTCGCCGCCCTCCAGGGCCCGGCGCACGTCGTGCTGCAGGACCGGCGAGTGCGGCGAGGGGGCGGTGGCGCGGGGGTCGAAGACGACGACGCCGGTGGCGCCGCGCTTGCCCTGGTACATGGCGGCGTCGGCGCAGGTCAGCAGCGTCTCGACGTCGGTGGCGTCGGCCGGGTGCATGGCGATGCCGCAGCTGGCCTCGACGGCGAGCGGGACGCCCTCGACGACGGTCTCGACCGACAGCGCGTCGCTCACCCGCTGCACCAGCTCGCGGGCGTCGGCGGCGCGGTCCATCCCGGGCAGCAGCAGGCCGAACTCGTCGCCGCCGAGACGGGCGACGGTGTCCCCCGCGCGCACGGTGGCGGTCAGCCGGCGGCCCACCTCGACCAGCAGCTGGTCGCCGGCGTGGTGGCCCAGGGTGTCGTTGACCTCCTTGAACCGGTCGAGGTCGACGAGGACGACGGCGCCCGGCGTGCCGCGCCCGAGCTCGGCGGCCACCCGGCGGGCGAACAGCTCCCGGTTGGCCAGCCCGGTCAGGGGGTCGTGCAGGGCGTCGTGCGCGGCCTGCGCGGCTTGGCGGCGCAGCCGGCGCGTGGTCGACCAGGAGATCCCGGCGAGCACGAGGTAGAGCGCGCCCAGGCCGGCGCCCAGGCGCCAGTAGGTGCGGGTGGTCGCCGCCTCGACCTCGGCGGCGACGGTGTCGTAGGGCAGCAGCAGCTCGAGGACCCCGACCGAGCGGCCCGAGGTGTCGGCCACGATGGGCTGCAGCACGCGGATCATCCGCCCGACGGCCAGGCCGTCGTCGTCGAGGAGGGCGACGTCGGTGCCCCCCGTCGCGGCCGTGGCGAACGCGGGGTCGGCGGCCGGGACGACGTCCTCGCCGGCGGGGTAGTCGGGCAGCGCGGCCTCGGGGCCGGTGGCGCCGTCGTCGGCGAAGACCACCGCGCCGGAGAAGTCGCGCAGCCGCAGCCGCAGGATCGAGCCGCGGAAGACGGCCAGGTCGGTGGCCGCCCGCAGCCGCTCGAGCTCGGCGCCGGTCACCCCGGTGGCGAGGTCCTGGCCGCGCAGCGCCGGCGCGATCGCCATCTCCTCGACCACCGCCGCCTGAGCGTGGCCGTACTCCAGCGCGCGGTCGACGGCGTCCTGCCGGATGCCCGCCGCGAGACCACCGCCCAGCAGCACGACCGGCACCAGGCTGGCCGCGGCGTACACGGCGAACAGCCGGGTGCCGGCCACCCCGGGGGACGAGGACCGACGCATGCCGCTCGTATCGGACGTGATCGTCCGCAGGTTGAGGGGTGGCCTCCGCCACAGGACCGGTCCTCCCCCGTCCGGGTGGGACACCTGCCCCGGACGCCGTCCCGCCGGCGGGAGGATGGGCAGCCGTGAGCACCCTCGCGGCGGCGGTCGAGACCCTGCGCGTCCCGGTCGCCGTCGACCTCGCGGCGATCGTCGTCGGCGCGCTCACCGGCGGGCTGCTCGCCGCGCGGGAGGGCTTCGCCGTCTCCGGGGTGCTGCTGCTGGCGGTCAGCGGCGGCCTCGGTGGCGGGCTCATCCGTGACGTGCTGCTGGCCGCCGGCCCGCCGGTGGCGCTGACCAACCGGACCTACCTGCCGGCCGTGGCGATCACCGCGATGGTCACCTTCTACTTCTCCGGCTGGCTGTCGCGGCTGACCGCGCTGCTCGTGGTGCTCGACGCGCTCACCCTCGGCCTGTTCACCGTGATCGGCGCGCAGAAGGCCCAGCTCGCCGGCCTGCCCAGCGCCTCGGTGGTGTTCATCGGCACCCTCACCGCCGTCGGCGGGGCCGTGATCCGCGACGTCCTGCTCGGCCAGCGCGCCGACATCGTGCAGCCGGGCCCCTACAACGCCGTCGCCGCGCTCATCGGCGCCACGGCGCTGACCGTGCTCGCCGGGCCGCTGGGCCTCGACCCGATCCCCGTCGCGCTGGTCGTCATCGCCCTGGTCTCGGGGCTGCGGGTGCTGTCGGTGTGGCGCGGGTGGGAGGCCCCGGTCGCCGTCGACCTGCCCGGACGCGCACGCAACCGGCTCTCGCGGGCCGACCGTCCGCCGCGGCGGCGGCGCGGGACCCGGGGCTGACGGGCGGGCCCGGACCCTCCCGGGGCAGGATCGGGCGGTGACCGGACCCCAGCGCGAGCACGACGTCGTCCTCTTCGGTGCCACCGGCTTCGTCGGCCGGCTGGTCGCCCGCTACCTGGCCGAGGCCGCCCCGCCCGACCTGCGGGTGGCGCTGGCCGGCCGCTCGCGGGAGAAGCTGGCCGCGGCCGCCGCCGACCTGCCCGCCGCCGGCCGCTCGTGGCCGCTGCTGGAGGCCGACACCGGCGACCCCGCGTCGCTGACCCGGCTCGCGGAGGGCACCCGGGTGCTGGTGACCACCGTCGGCCCCTACCGGCGCTACGGGCTGCCGGTGGTCGAGGCGTGCGCCCGCGCCGGGACGCACTACGCCGACCTCACCGGCGAGGTGCTGTTCGTCCGCGAGGCCATCGACCGCTGCGACGCCGTCGCCCGCGAGACCGGCGCCCGCCTGGTGCACGCGGCCGGCTACGACTCCATCCCCTCCGACCTGTCGGTGCTGCTCCTGGCCGAGCGGGCGCGGGCGGACGGCGCGGGCGGGCTCACCGACGTCCGCCTGGTGGCCAGCCTCCGGGGCGGGGCCAGCGGCGGCACGGTCGCCACGATGCGCGGGATGATCGAGGACGCGACCCGCGACCGGGCCGTCCGCCGCCTGCTCGCCGACCCGTTCGCACTCTCCCCCGACCGGGCCGCCGAGCCCGACACCCGCCAGCCGCCGGACGCCGCGCTGCCCGCCCTCGCCGCCGACGGCCGCTGGACCGCGCCGTTCGTCATGGCGTCGTTCAACACCCGGATCGTGCGGCGCAGCAACGCGCTGCAGGAGTGGGCCTACGGGCGGGGCCTGCGCTACGGGGAGTCGATGAGCGCCGGCCGCGGCATCACCGGCGCGTTCACCGCCGCGGGCGTCACCACCGGCCTGGCCGCCGCCGTAGGCGCACTGGCCTTCCCGCCCACGCGGGCGCTGGTCGACCGCGTGCTGCCCGAGCCGGGCACCGGCCCGTCGGAGTCCGAGCGGGAGAAGGGCTGGTTCCGCATGGTCGTCGACGCCGACACCGAGAGCGGGCGGCACTACCGCGCCACCGCGGCCGGGAAGGGGGATCCCGGGTACGCGGCGACGTCGGTGATGTTCGGGCAGGTGGCCCTCGGCCTCGCCCTCGACGGCGACCGGCTGCCCGACCGCGCCGGGTCGCTCACGCCCGCGACGGCGCTCGGCGACGTGCTGGTCGAGCGGCTGCGCGCGGCCGGGCACACCTACGAGGTCGCCGCCCTCTGACGGACGGGCGGCGGGTCCGGGCACTTCCGCGGGAGTGCCCGGCTCGGACCGCGCGCGCACGTGCGCTGCCGTCGAGGAGTGGGGCCCGGAGGGTCCCCGAGGAGGGACGCGCTCGCAGCGGCTCCGTGCAGCCCGGGGACGGCACGTGGTGGCGGTGCGGTCCGGTAGGACCGCAGTGTCACAGCACGCGGACGGCGAGCAGGGCGACGTCGTCCTCGGCGTCGGGGAGGAACAGCCGCTGCAGCACCCGGTCGCACAGCCGCTCGAGCGGCAGGCCCGCGGTACCCCGCAGCACGTCGAGCAGCTGCTCGGTGCCGGCCTGCAGGTCCCGGTCGCGTCGCTCGACCAGCCCGTCGGTGTGCAGCAGCACCGTGCTGCCCGCGGCCAGGGCGGCGGTGTGGTCGGTGCGCGGGCGGTCGGGGTCCACGCCGAGCAGCAGGTCGGCCGGCTCGGACCGCAGCACCCGCACGCTCCCGTCGGGGTCCACGACCACCGGGGGCGGGTGGCCGGCGCTCGACCAGTGCAGCAGGGCCCCGTCGGCGCCGGTGCGGTCCAGCCGCGCCACCAGCGCGGTCGCCATGGCGCCCAGCGCCAGGCCGTCGGCCGCGCGGTCGAGCTGGTGGAGGACCGCGGCCGGGCCGGCACCGCTGGCGTGGCTGATGCCCCGCAGCAGCCCGCGCAGCTGACCCATCACCGCGGCGGCGTTGCGGTCGTGCCCGACGACGTCGCCGATGACGAGCACCGTGCCGCCCAGCACCCCGGGGAAGGCGTCGTACCAGTCCCCGCCCACCTCGGCGCCCTCCGACGCCGGGACGTAGCGGACGACGATGTCGAGCCCCTCCGGCCGCGGCGGCGCGGTGAGCATGCTGCGCTGCAGGGCGTGCGCCAGCCCGCGCTGCTGCTCGAACAGCCGCGCGGTCTGCAGCGCCAGGCCGGCCCGTCGGCCCACCTCGGCGGCGGTCTCGACCTCCCCCGGCGTGTGCGGGCCGCGCTCGGCGTCGTTGGCCGTGCCCAGGGCGCCGATCACCTCCCCGCGCGCCACCAGCGGCACGATCAGCGCCGCGTGCGGCGCCAGCCTCAGCAGCGCGTCCTGCGCCACGGGGTCGTGCAGCGCCCGCCGGATCCGCTCGACGTCGACCTCGGGCACCACCAGCGGCCGGCCGGTCCGGGTCACCACCCGCGCGGCGTGCTCGTCGGTCATCCCGTGCACCATGGCCCCGACGTACTCGGCCACGTCCTCCCGGCGGGCGGGGTCGCGGTGGGACCAGGCCATCTCGTGCAGTCGGCCCTGCTCGTCGGTGACCACGATCCAGCACCAGTCCGCGAGGGCCGGCACCACCAGGTCGGCCAGCCGGCCCAGCTGCTCGGTGATCTCCAGGCTCCCGGACAGCACCCGCCCGGCGTCGGCCAGCAGCTGCAGCCGCTGGTTGGCCTCGGCCATCGCGGCGACGGCGGCGGCACGCTCGGCGTCGGCCCGCAGCCGGGACACGCTCAGGGAGATCTGCGCGGTCAGCGCGTCGAGGAGCTCGACGTCGGCGTCCTCGAAGGCGTGCTCGGTGTCCCAGACGACGACGAAGCTGCCGAGCAGCCCGCCCTCCACCCGCAGCGGGAGTGCGGCCAGGGCGCGCAGGCCGAGGGCCGGGCCGACCTCGGCCATCTGCGGGAAGCGGGCGACGGCGTCGTCGAGGTCGGTGAGCAGCACGCGCTCGCCGTGGCGGGCCGCGTACTGGGTGGGCAGCGCGTCGTCGAGCTCGATGGCCAGCCCCTCGGGCGGGGCCTCCACCTCGGCCTCGGCGGCGGCCGCGGCGACGGTGTCGGCGAGCTGCCGCGCGAGGTAGAGCCGAAGCACCCCCTCGCCGTCGAAGGCGGCCAGCGCGCTGGAGGACGCGCCGAGCAGCCGGGCGCCCCGCAGCGTGATGTCGGCCAGCTGCGACAGCGCAGTCGCGTTGGCCAGCTCCGCGGCGACCTCGGCGACGGCGGCGGCGCGCTGCACCGCGGCCATCCGGCGGGCGGCCTGCTCGCGGGCGTCGGTGACGTCGACGACGGTGCCGAGCACCCGCACCGCGTCGCCCCAGGAGTCGCGCACGACGCGGCCGCGCGAGACCGTCCAGCGGGTCGAGCCGTCGGTGTGGATCGCCCGCGCCTCGACCACGTACTCCCCCGTGCCGGTCAGCGCGTCGGTCATGGCCGAGCGGACGGCGGCGTGGTCGTCGGGGTGGATGCGGGCGGCGATCATCGCGTCGACGTCGGTGATCACGAGGGGGCCGGACAGGCCGTGGATGGCCGCGCAGCGCTCGTCCCAGTGCAGGACGCGGGTGCGCAGGTCGTGGTCCCAGATGCCGATCGCCCCGGCCTCGAGGGCGACCTCGAGGCGGACCCGGGAGGCGCCGATCGCCGACCGGGCCGCGGCCAGCTCGAGCTCGGCGACCACCGAGGCGGCCAGGTGCTCCAGCAGCGCGACGTCGTCGTCCTGCCACGTGCGCCGCCGGCCGTCGTAGACGGCGAGGACGCCGATCACGTGCCCCGAGGCGGAGACCAGGGGGCTGCCGAGGTAGGCGACCACCTCCCCGGACACGACGGCGGGGAGGGCGGACACCCGCGCGTCGGCGGGGGCGTCGGGGACCACCAGGGGGCGGCCCTCCCGGACGACGCAGGCGGAGAACTCCCCGGTGAGCTGCGCGCGACCGCCGACGACGCCGGGCGGCAGGCCGTGCCCGCCGACGACGGTGTCCTGGTCGGTGAACACGGTGACCTTGGCGTGCCCCGCGTCGAGCAGGCGCGCGGCCAGTCCGGAGAGCCGGTCGTAGGCCGCGGGCCCGGACACCTCGAGCAGCAGCCGGCGCGCGGCGGCGACGCGGTGGGCGTCGTGCAGCACGTCGGCGGCAGGCGACGGCGCGGGGACGGACACGGCCCTCCTCGGCCAGGCGCGGCCCGGGCGGCCGCAGCCGACCATGCTGCCACGCTCCGCGCGGAACGGAATCGACCGTCCGCGCTCCTCCCCCCGGACGGGTCGTCCCCCGAGCGGGTGAGGTCCGCCGGGCGCCCGGTGGAGCGACTCCCGGCCGGGGCCGATGGACCGCGCATGACGGGGATGCTGACGCGGGCGCTGCCGGACTGCCGGCCGCTGCTCGCCGACCCGGACGACCTGACCCTGGTCTTCCAGCCGGTCGTCGACCTCGCGCGCGCCCGGGTCGCCGGCTACGAGGCCCTGGCCCGCTTCCCCGGTACCGCCGGCCCCGACGTGTGGTTCGCCGCGGCCGCCGACGCCGGGGTCGCCGCCGAGCTCCAGGCCCTCGCGGTCGGCAAGGCGCTGGCCGCGGTGCCGGACCTGCCCGCGGACACCTTCCTCGCCGTCAACGTCGGCCCGCACCTGCTCGGCACCCGGCCGGTGCAGCAGGCGCTGGCCACCCGCCCGGACCTGCGCCGCGTCGTCGTCGAGCTGACCGAGCAGGGGCCGGTGCCCGACGTCGCCGCGCTGCGCGTGGAGGTCGCGGCGCTGCGGGCCCGGGGTGCGCTGGTGGCCCTCGACGACACCGGCTCGGGCTGGTCGGGCCTGCGCCGGCTCGCGGCGCTGCGGCCCCAGCTGGTGAAGCTCGACCGGTCGCTGGTGGCCGGCGCCGACACCGACCCGGTGTGCACGGCCGTGGTGGAGATGGTCGGCGGGTTCGCCGGCCGCATCGACGCCTGGCTGGTCGCCGAGGGGATCGAGACGCGCGGCGAGCTGACCGCCGCCTGCAGGCTCGGGGTGCCGCTGGCCCAGGGCTGGCTGCTCGGCCGCCCGGCACCCGGCTTCGGCGGGCTGTCCCCCGAGGCGGTCGCGCTCGTGCGCGGCTGCACCGCGCGCGCCCGGCAGCGGGCGACCGTGGCGGGCCTGCTGCGCCCGGTCCGCCAGGTCGAGGCGAGCGAGCCGCAGCCGGGCCTGCCCCCGGTGGTCCTCGTCGGGCCGGACGGCGAGCCGCTGGCGCTGCGACTGGCCGACCCCCGCACCGGCGCCGCGCACACCGCGCCGGTGTCGCTGCGGGTCGGCCCGGCCGACGACGTCGCCACGACGCTGCACGCGGCCCTGACCCGCCCGCCGGCGCACCGCTTCGACCCGGTGGTCTGCACCGACGCCACCGGGGCCGTGCTCGGGCTGGTGCGGGTCGAGGACCTCGCCTCCGCGGCCGCCGCCCGATGAGGTGCCTTCATCGCTACAAGGGCACCCCTCCGGACGTCGGTGAGGTGCCTTCATCGCTACAAAGGCACCTCGGAGGGGCTACTCGGAGGCAGCGGTGAGGGCGGCGCGCTCGTCGTCGGAGAGCACGAGGTCCTGCATCGGCAGCAGGTCGGCGACCTGGTCGACGTCGCGGGCGCTGGCGATCGGCGCGGTGACCGTGGGCTGGTCGGCCAGCCACCGCAGGGCGACGGCGGCCTGGCTCACCCCGTGCGCGGACGCCACCTCGGCCAGCGCCGCGAGCACCCGGTCGCCGCGCTCGCCGAGGTAGGCGCTCGCCCGCTCGGCGCGCGGCGAGTCGACCCGCTCGCCGGCGCGGTACTTGCCGGTCAGGAAGCCCCGGGCCAGGCCGAAGTAGGGCAGGCAGCCCAGCCCGTGCGCCGCGACGACGTCGCGCAGCCCGTCCTCGTAGGCGGGCCGCTCGAGGAGGTTGTAGAGCGGCTGCAGCGCCACGTACCGCGTGGTCCCGAGCCGCTCGGAGGTCTCCAGCGCCTCGGTCAGCCGCGCCGGCGAGTAGTTCGACGCCGCCACGTGCAGCACCTTGCCGGAGCGCACCAGCTCGTCGAACGCCGTGAGCGTCTCCTCCAGCGGCGTCGTCTCGTCGTCGTAGTGCGCGTAGTAGAGGTCGATCCGGTCGGTCCGCAGGTTCCGCAGCGACCGCTCCGCGGCGGCCCGGATCTCGCCCGCCGCCAGCGGGTGCGCCTTCTGCTGCGGCGAGGCCTTGGTGGCCACCACCAGCCGGTCACGCAGGCCGCGCTCGGCCATCCAGCCGCCGAGGATCTGCTCGGAGCGGCCGTCGCCGTACATCTCGGCGGTGTCGACGAAGGGCCGCTGGGTGCTGGGGACGGCGTCGACGAAGCGGTCGAGGACGGCCTGCGACGTCGCCGCGTCGGCGGTCCAGCCGAAGACGTTGCCGCCCAGGCACAGGTCGCTGACGACCAGGTCGGTCCCGGGGAGCTGTGGCACCCCCTCACGCTAAGTCGGCCCGCGCCCACCCGCCTGCGCTGGGACGGGTGGTACCGGCGGGTCGGCTGCATGCGATCGTGGCCCTGGACTGGCCAGATCCCCCACTGTCGTGACACGGTGCCCCGGGCCGGGGCCCCCGCGGGGGGACCGGTCCGTCCCGGACGACCGTCCGGGAGCCGGCCGCGCGCTGCGGCCGGCGCCGTCACCGGCGGCCCGCCGAGACCCGGGCGGGCGCCGACACCCACGAGAGGATCCCCGTGAACAAGGCCGAACTCGTCACCGCCATCTCCAAGCGCGCGGACGTGCCCAGCGCCACCGTGGACGCCGTCCTGGCCGGCCTGCAGGAGGAGCTCGTCGACGCGATCACCCGCGGCGAGAAGGTCGCCGTCTCCGGTCTGCTGACCGTCGAGCGGACCCAGCGCTCGGCCCGGACCGGCCGCAACCCGCAGACCGGCGAGTCGATCGACATCCCCGCCGCCAACACCGTCAAGGTCACCGCCGGCTCGAACCTGAAGAAGGCCGCGAGCAACGTCCCGGTCTGATCCGCCGGGTCCCCGCGACGTCCGGTCCGACCGGCGCGTCCCTCCGGACGTGACCGCGGGACCTCCGCGGTCGCCCGCCGGGGCGGCGCCTGCCTCCTGTGACCCGCCGCACCGGCATGGGTCAGGATGCGCAGGGCAGGCGCCGCCCGAGGGGACGGCACCGGGACGGAGGCACGCGTGACGAGCGGACTGACCCAGGACACCGACCCCGCCGAGGTCGGCCTCGACGGCACCCGGCTGGAGCGCCTCGACCGGCGGCTGGCCCGCTGGGTCGACGACGGGCAGCTCCCCGGCTTCCTCGTCACCGTGTCGCGGCACGGCCGGCTGGCGCACGTCGGCCGCCACGGCTCCCGCGACGTCGAGAACGGCCGGCCGGTCGAGGAGGACACCCGCTGGCGGATCTTCTCGATGACCAAGCCGGTGACCTCGGTGGCGGCGATGATGCTGTACGAGGAGGGCGCCTTCGAGCTCGGCGACCCGATCCAGAGGTGGCTGCCGGAGTTCGCCGAGACCCGCGTCTACGTGGCGGGGTCGGCCCAGAAGCCGGTCACCCAGCCGCAGGTCGAGCCGATCCGCATCCGGCACCTGCTCACCCACACCTCCGGGCTCACCTACGGCTTCCACCACGCCCACCCGGTCGACGCGATGTACCGCGCGATGGGCCACGAGTGGAGCACCCCGCCGGGCACCGACTCCGCCGAGGCCTGCCGGCAGTGGGCCTCGGTGCCGCTGGTCTTCCAGCCCGGCGCGGAGTGGAACTACGGCGTGTCCACCGACGTCCTGGGCCGGCTGGTCGAGGTGGTGTCCGGCCAGACGCTCGACGTCTTCTTCCAGGAGCGCGTGTTCGGCCCGCTCGGGATGACCGACACGTCCTTCGGCCTGCGCGAGGACGACGACGTCGACTCGCTGGCCCGCCTCTACGCCGCCGTCCCCGGGCAGCCCGGCGGCGCGTCCACCGGGTTCGCGCCGATCGACGCCATGGGGCAGGCGGCGCACCACCGGCCGACGTTCCTGTCCGGCGGCGGCGGGCTGGTCTCGACCGCGGGTGACTACCTGCGTTTCTGCGAGATGCTGCGCCGCGGCGGCTCCTACGACGGCGGCCGGCTGCTCGGCCCGCGCACGCTGGCGCACATGGTGCGCAACCACCTGCCCGGCAACGCCGACCTGGAGACCTTCGGCCGGCCGCTGTTCGCCGAGACGCCGCTGCGCGGGGTGGGCTTCGGCCTGGGCTTCTCGATGGTGATCGACCCGGCGCGCTACGGCGTCCTGTCCAACGCCGGCGACTACAGCTGGGGCGGGGCGGCGTCGACGGCGTTCTACGTCGACCCGGTCGAGGACGTCGTCGTCACCTTCTACACGCAGCTGCTGCCCTCGAGCACGCTGCCGATCCGCGCCTACCTGCGGGCGCTGGTCAACCAGGCGATCGTGGTCTGACCGTGCACCTCCGCGGATGTGCCCCGGGCACATCCGCGGAGGTGCCCGGGGTCAGACGTAGCGGCGGAAGAGGATCGCGGCCACCATCGCCGGCTTGCTCTGGCCCTCGATCTCCATCGTGACGCCGAGGTTCATCTGCACGCCGCCCTCGAACGGCTTGGCCTCGTCGAGGGTGGCCGAGGCGCGGATGCGCGCACCGACCGGCACCGGCGACATGAAGCGGATCTTCTCGGCGCCGTAGTTGACGCCCATCCGGAAGCCCTTCGCCTCGATGATCTGCGCGGCCAGCGCCGAGACCAGCGACAGCGTCAGGTAGCCGTGCGCGATCGGGCCGCCGAAGGGGCTCTCCCGCTTCGCGCGCTCGACGTCGACGTGGATCCACTGGTGGTCGTGGGTGGCCTCGGCGAACTTGTCCACCTGCTCCTGGGTGATCTCCAGCCAGTCGCTGTGCCCGAGGGGCTGGCCGACCTTCGCCAGCACGCCGTCGATGCCCTCCACGGTGGTCTGCGCCATCGCCTGTCCTCCTGTGTGCGGGGTGGTCTGGTTGGCTGACTCCACCACACCGGCGACGGGGACGGAGACGACGGGTGCTGCGACTGGGCCGGCTGGACGTCCCCGACGGCGGCCTGCTGGTGATGGCCATCGTGAACCGCACGCCCGACTCGTTCTACGACCGCGGCGCCACCTACGAGCTGGCGGCCGCCGTCGAGCGGGTGCACCGGGTGGTGGCCGAGGGCGCGGACCTGGTGGACGTCGGCGGGGTCAAGGCCGCACCCGGAGAGGAGGTGGACGCCGCCGAGGAGATCCGCCGCACCGTCGACCTGGTCGCCGCCGTCCGCGCCGCGCACCCCGACCTGCCGATCTCCATCGACACCTGGCGGGCCGAGGTCGCGCGCGAGGCGCTCGCCGCCGGGGCCGACGTCGTCAACGACGCGTGGGGCGGCGTCGACCCGGAGCTGGCGCACATCGCGGCCGCGGCGGGTGCGGGGATCGTGTGCACCCACGCCGGCGGGCTGCCCCCGCGCACCCGGCCGCACCGGGTGCGGTACGACGACGTCGTCGCCGACGTCGTCGCGCGCACGACGGCGCTGGCCGAGGCGGCCGTGGCCGCCGGCGTGGAGCCCGAGCGGGTGCTGGTCGACCCCGGCCACGACTTCGGCAAGAACACCCGCCACTCCCTGGAGGCCACCCGCCGGCTCGGTGAGCTCGTGGCCACCGGGTGGCCGGTGCTGGTGGCGCTGTCGAACAAGGACTTCGTCGGCGAGACCCTCGACGTGCCGCTGGAGGAGCGGCTCACCGGCACCCTCGCGGCGACGGCGGTCAGCGCGTGGCTGGGCGCCCGGGTGTTCCGCGCGCACGACGTCGCGGCGACCCGGCAGACGCTGGACATGGTGGCCTCGATCCGCGGGGACCGTCCCCCGGCGCGCACCACCCGCGGCCTGGCCTGAGCGGTCGGAGCCGCCGGGGTCACGCGGTCCGCTCGCCCGGCGCCTCCCCGCCCCGTGGGGGGGGGGCCCCCCCCCCCCCCCCCCGCGGCGGCTCCCAGGTCCTCGACGGCCGCGGCGATGTCCTGGGCAGCGTTGAACGCCCGTAGGCACGCCGCGTTGACCTCGACGCGGCCGGTCGGTC
>NZ_JBJGYX010000032.1:0-50296 GCF_054050195.1 Geodermatophilus sp. SYSU D00710 | reverse complement strand
CCCCCCCCCCCCCCCCCCCCCCCCCCCCCCCCCCCCCCCCCCCCCCCCCCCCCCCCCCCCCCCCCCCCCCCCCCCCCCCCCCCCCCCCCCCCCCCCCACAGAGGCATCTCCGTCTACGCGGGGACGGGGGCGTGCTCCGCCTCGTGGTCGAGCAGCCAGCGCTTGACCGGGGTGCCCCAGCGGAAGCCGCCGAGGCCGCCGTCGGAGCCGAGCACCCGGTGGCAGGGCACGAACAGCGCGGCGGCGTTGCGGGCGCAGGCGTTGGCCGCGGCGCGCACCGCGGCGGGCCGGCCGCAGCGGGCGGCGAACGCGGCGTAGGTGTCGGGCTGCCCGGCGGGGACGGTGCGCAGCACGTCCCAGGCGTCCTCGAGGAACGGCCCGGAGCGCTGCCGCACCGGGACGTCGTCGATGGCGCCGAGGTCGCCGGCGGCGTGCGCCTCGACGGCGTCGAGGACCGGCAGGTGCTCCACCCGCTCGACCCAGGTCGGCCGCAGCGTGCGGTGGACGACGGGCAGCAGCTCGGCGACGTCGCCGGTCCAGCCGGCGGCCAGGACCACGTCGCCGCCGTCGGGGCCGGGGGTGACGACGACGGTGAACGGGCCGGGCGGGGTGGCGACGGTGGCGTAGCGGGCGGACTCGGTCATGACGCACTCCGATCGGGGAGGGGGAGTGGGGCGGGGGAGCGGGAGAAGAGGGACGGCGCCGAGAGCGACCAGAGGTGCATGACGGCGTAGGAGCGCCACGGCCGCCAGCGGGTCGCGGCGTCGGCGTCGGAGCTGCCCAGGGCGGCCAGCGAGCGGCGCAGCGCGAGGTCGCCGGGGAGCCAGACGTCGGGGTCGCCGAGGCCGCGCATCGCCACCACCGCCGCCGTCCACGGGCCGATGCCGGGCAGGGCGAGCAGGTCGCGGACGGCCTCCTCGCGGTCGCAGCCGGGGTCGAGGGCCACCCGGCCCTCGGCCAGCGCCGCGGCCAGCCCGGTGAGGGTCCGGCTGCGGGCGCCGGTCAGCCCGACGGCGGACAGGTCGGCCGCGGCGAGCGCCTCCAGCCGCGGGAAGGCGTGGGTGAGCGTGCCGACCGGCTCGGCCAGCGGCGTGCCGGCCAGCGCCAGCACCCGCGCGGTCAGCGTCCGGGCGCCGGCCACCGACACCTGCTGGCCGAGGACCGCGCGCGCCGCCGTCTCCGGGGCGCCGGGGGAGGCCGGCACCCGGCGGCCGGGGGCGCCGGCGACCAGCGGCGCCAGCGCGGGGTCGGCACCGAGGACGTCGTCGACGGCGGCGGGGTCGGCGTCGAGGTCGAGCAGCCGCCGGCAGCGGGGGACGGCCGCGCGCAGGTCGCGCAGGTCGGTGAGCAGCAGCCGGGCGGTCACCGCCGGCCCGCCGTCGGGCGCCGGGGAGAGCCGGACGACGCCGGGGCCGCCGGGCAGGTCGAGGACGCGGGAGAACGTCGTCCCGTCCCACTCCTCGAGTCCGGGCACGGCGTGCGCGCCCAGGAACAGCAGCACCTCGGCCGCGTCGAACGGGGCCCGCGCGGCCAGCCGGAGGGTCAGCCAGCCCGGCGTGCCGCCGTCGCTGCCGCGCCGGCGGCTGCGCAGCTCGGTGGGGGTGCAGGCGAAGACCTCGCGGACGGTGTCGTTGAACTGCCGGATGCTGGCGAACCCCGCGGCGAAGGCGACGTCGGCCATCGGCAGGTCGGTGGTCTCGATGAGCACCCGGGCGGTCTGCGCGCGCTGGGCGCGGGCGACGGCGAGCGGCCCGACGCCGAGCTCGCCGACCAGCAGCCGGTGCACCTGGCGCTCGGAGTAGCCCAGCCGCGCCGCCAGCCCGGGGACGCCGGCCCGCTCGACCTCGCCGTCGGCGATCAGCCGCATGGCCCGGGCGACGACGTCGGCGCGCACGTCCCACTCCGGGGAGCCGGGGACGGCGTCGGGACGGCAGCGCCGGCAGGCGCGGAAGCCGGCCGCCTGCGCGCCGGCCGCGGTGCCGAAGAAGGTCACGTTGGCCGCCGCGGGCGTGCGGGCCGGGCAGGAGGGCCGGCAGTAGATGCCGGTGGTGCGGACCGCGGTGAAGAACCAGCCGTCGAAGCGGGCGTCCCGGCTGGCCACCGCGCGGTAGCAGCGCTCGGCGTCGAGAGAGGCGGTCACGGCATCGAGCATGACACCGCGCAGGGGCGGGCACTGGCGGCTTTCGGACGCGGCCGTCGAGCGGTGTCCGCGTGCGCCTGTCGGTCCTCCGCAGGAGACTGCCCGCACCGCCGGGCTGCCCGCCCGCGCCGCCGACCAGGGGGAACCGTGATCGATCCGTCCGTGCCCGCACACCCGCGCCCGCGCCGGCGGGTGCGCGCCACCGGCCGCCAGGTGGTGGTCTTCGCCGATACGGCCGACGAGCCGGTGGACTGGTCGGCCGCCGGGATCTCCGACGTCGCCGACTCCCGGGACTTCACCGCCGGCCAGGTGCCTGCCCAGGCCCTCCGCGAGGCCGGGGCCACCGTGTTCGCCCGGCTCGGCATCGCCGTGGTCGCCGCCCCGCCCGAGCGGGTGAGCGCGCTGCGCCGGCCGGTGCTGTCGGTGTCGCCCGAGCTGGTCCACCACGTCCTGCCCGACGACGCCTACGTCCGCGGCTACCGCGACGGCGTCGACGACCTCGCCGGCCGGCTGGTCGGCACCGGCGGCGGGGACGGTGCCGCGCCCGCGCCGCCGCCGTTCGAGGACACCGCCGCGGCCACCTGGGGCGTGCAGGCCGTCCAGGCTCCGACCTCGCCGTTCACCGGCCGCGGGATCCGGGTCGCCGTCCTCGACACCGGCCTCGACCTCGCCCACCCCGACTTCGCCGGCCGCACGGTCACCGCGGAGTCCTTCGTGGCCGGGGTGACCAGTGCGCAGGACGGGCACGGCCACGGCACGCACTGCGCCGGCACGGCCTGCGGCCCGCGGGTGCCCCCGGCCGGGCCGCGGTACGGCATCGCGTCGGAGGCCGAGCTCTACGTCGGCAAGGTGCTCAGCGACGAGGGCAGCGGCGAGGACGGCGGCATCCTGGCCGGCATCGACTGGGCGGTGGCCAACGGCTGCGCCGTCGTCTCGATGTCCCTGGGCGCCGACGTGGCCGAGGCCCACCCGCCCTACTCGGCCGCCGGCCGGCGGGCGCTGCAGCAGGGGTCGCTGGTCATCGTCGCGGCCGGCAACAACGCCGACCGCGAGAACGGCGAGTACGGCTTCGTCGGCGCCCCGGCCAACAGCGTCGAGATCGTCGCCGTCGGCGCGCTCGACCCCCGCCTGGCCACCGCCTGGTTCTCCGCCCGCAGCCTGGCCGCTCCCGGCGGCGAGGTCGACGTCGCCGGCCCCGGCGTGGACGTGCTCTCGACCTGGCCCATGCCGGCCCGCTACGAGACGATCAGCGGCACCAGCATGGCCACGCCGCACGTCGCCGGTCTGGCCGCCCTGTGGGCCGAGGCGACCGGCCGGCGCGGCTACGAGCTGTGGGCCACCCTCACCCAGGCCGCCCGGCGGCTGCCCGAGCCGTCGGTCGACGTCGGCAGCGGGCTGGTGCTCGCGCCGCAGGAGGGCGCCGGGACGGCCTGAGTCGGCGTGGACGCGGGTCTCGTCGGGAGCCCGGTGGTCGACCCCGCCCGGTCCGGAGGTCAGCCCGGGAGGTGACCCAGCTGGGACAGCACCGTGACGTTGTCCCAGACCAACCACATCTCCGCGATCCTGCCGTCCTCGACGCGGAAGACGCCGGCGAAGTCGAACCGTGCCTTCTTGCCCGACGGCGGGAAGGGCCCCATCGGCCCGGTCTGGGTGCCCTCGTAGGTCGCCCACACGGCGGCCCGGTCGCCGTCCACCAGGACCTGCGTGAACGTCTGCACGTTGTCCGGGAAGGTCTCGGCGTCCTGCCGCAGGAAGTCCTTGAACTGTCCACGGTCGCTGATCGAGAGGTGCGGGGTCGCCTGGGAGTGCCGGACGACGTCCGGGGCGAGGACGTCGTCGAGCAGGTCCAGCCGGCGGGTGTTCATCGCGTCCTCGAGCCGCCGGACCAGCGTCCTGATCTGCTCGGCACCGTCGGTCATCGGGACCTCCTCGTCGTCCGGCCGTGCAGCGGCCCGTCCTGCCTAGTCGCCGACACGACGGCGGCGCCGGTCACGGCGCGCCGGGGCCCGCGCACGCAGCAGGTCGTCACCCGGCGGATCGCCTCCATGACACCTCGCCCGGTCGGGGGCACGGGACGGCTCGGGGCGGCCTGGAGCGGCGTAGCCTCCCGCCGTGGACACCCCGCTGGCGCGGTTCAGCGTGACCGTCGACGACGGGCACCTGGCCGACCTCGACTCGGTGGCCCGGGCACTGCGCGACTCGGGCATGCACGTCGACCGGGTGCTGGGCACCCTCGGGCTGATCACGGGCGAGGCGCCGGTCGCGGCCCGGCCGGCGCTGCTCGCCGTCCCGGGCGTGACCTCCGTCGACGAGCAGCTGCGCGTCCAGTTGCCGCCCCCGGACGCGCCGGTCCAGTAGTCCCGGGGACCCTGCCGGGCCGCCGCGCGTTGGGCCGGGTGTGCCGCCGACCGGAGAGGGGGAGCCGCCGGGCCCCGCGACCACGCGGCCGCGTGTCGTCCTCGTGCTGCTCGCCGTCGTCCTGCTGGCGCTGGGGGCGGTGCTGGTGACCTGGCAGACCGCCGGTGAGTCCCCGCCCTCGGCGGAGTGCGCGGCGGCGGAGCCGGCGGTGCGGATCGACCCGGCCGCGGTGCCCGCGGGCCCGGTCGCCGGGTACGCGGGGGAGCAGCTGGTCAACGCGGCGGCGATCGTCAACGCCGCCGCCGACCTGGGGCTGGACACCTGCGCGCAGGTCATCGGGGTCATGACGGCGATGGGCGAGTCCTCGCTGCGCGTCCTCGACCACGGGGACGCCGCCGGTCCGGACTCCCGTGGGCTGTTCCAGCAGCGCGACAACGGGGCGTGGGGCTCCTACGCCGACCGGATGGACCCGGCGACCAGCGCCACGAACTTCTTCCTGGCGTTGCAGGAGGTCCCTGGCTGGCGCGCGCTGCCGCCGACCATCGCCGCGCACCGCACCCAGCGCAACGCCGACCCGTACCACTACCAGCGCTACTGGGGTCCCGCCGTCGAGGTGGTCGGCGCGCTGGCCGGCCGGCCGGTGCTCGGCTCGGGCTCCTGAGGCCGGCGCTCGACGAGCACCGCGATCCCGTCGAGCAGCCGCGCCAGCCCGAACTCGAACGACCGCTCGGGGGCGTAGCCGCCCAGCTCCGCCCCGGCCACCGGCCCCACCCGCGCCGCTGTGGGGTACCGCTCGGGGTCGAACACCTGCTCCACGTAGGGCTCGGTGGCCGCCCACCACTCGTCCTCGGTCAGCCCGGACTCCTGCTCGGCCGCGGCCTTGTGGTGCAGTCCGCCGACCGTGCCGCGGACGAAGCCGCCCACGAGCGTGAGCACCAGCTCCATCTCCACCTCGGACAGGCCCAGGCCGTCGACGGCGGCCAGCTCCGCCTCGTACTTGCGCATCAGGTTCGGTCCCAGGACCGGCCGGCCGGTGCCCACCGAGGCGGCCCACGGGTGCCGGACGTAGAGGTCCCAGGTGGCCCGCGCGACGGCGGTCAGCCGGTCCCGCCAGTCCCCGGCCGGCGGCCCGGGCGGGACCTCGCCGAGCACGGCGTCGTACATCAGGTCGACCAGCTCGCCCTTGCCCGGCACGTGCGTGTACAGCGTCATCGCGCCGACCCCCAGCTCGGTCGCCAGCCGGCGCATGGTCACCGCGGCGAGTCCCTCGCGGTCGGCCAGCTCCACCGCGGCGGCCACGATCCGGTCGACGTCGAGCCCGGGGCGCGGGCCGGGACGGCGCCCGGGCTCGGCCGGGGCCCGCCAGAGCAGGGCCATGGTGCGGGCGGGGTCGCCGCCGGTCGCGGACTCGGTCGCCATGGCTGCAGCCTCCTCCACCTGCTTGCCCGACCGTCTCCGTACGGCGTACGGTGGCGGTCGCTCGACGATCTCGTACGGCGTACGGAGGTAGTGGTGGGAGCTTGGGTGCGGATCCGGGGACTGGTCAAGGGGTACGGGGGACGGGTGGTCCTCGACGGGGTGGACCTCGACGTCGAGCCCGGTTCGGTGTGCGCGCTGCTGGGACCCAACGGCGCCGGCAAGACGACGGCGGTGCGCATCGCGACCACGCTGTTGCGGCCCGACGGCGGGCGGGTCGAGGTCGCCGGCGTCGACGTCGTCGCCCGGCCACGCGAGGTGCGCCGCCGGATCGGCGTGGTCGGCCAGCAGCCCGCGGTCGACGAGGTGCTCGGCGCCCGGGAGAACCTCGTGCTGTTCGGGCGGCTGCACCACCTCGACCGGGCCGCCGCCCGGCGGCGCGCCGGCGAGCTGCTGGCGCAGGTCGGGCTGCCCGACACCGGGGCACAGCCGGTCCGGGAGTTCTCCGGCGGCATGCGGCGCCGGCTGGACGTCGCCGCGGCGCTGGTGCTCGCCCCGGAGGTGCTGTTCCTCGACGAGCCGACCACGGGCCTGGACCCGGCCGGGCGGCGGGACGTGTGGGACGCGGTGCGCGACCTGGTCGCCCGGGGGACGACGGTGCTGCTCACCACCCAGTACCTGGAGGAGGCCGAGCGGCTGGCCGACCGGGTGCACGTGCTCGACGCCGGCCGGGTGGTCGCGTCGGGCACCCCGCGGGAGCTGACCGCGGCCATCGGCGGCGACCGCCTCGAGCTGGTCGTCACCGACGCGGCCCGCGCGGCGGAGGCCGCGGCGCTGGCCGAGCGGGTGGCCGCGGGGCCGCCCGTCCCGGACGCGCGGGACGAGGGGGTGCGGGTGACCGTGCCCGTCTCGCGGCGGGCCGGCGTCGTCGGCGACGTGGTCCGCGCCCTCGACGGGGCCGGGATCGACGTCGCGGACCTGGTGCTGCGGCCGGCCACGCTCGACGAGGCCTACCTGCGCATCACCGGCCGGTCCCGCCTGGGCGAGGAGGTGCCGGCGTGACCGCGGTCGTCGAGGAGACCGGCGGGCGGCTGCGCTGGGCGGTCACCGACGCGTTCACCGTCGCCGGCCGCGACGTCGCGCACTGGCGGCGGCAGCCGTCGGTGCTGCTGGTGAACCTGCTGTTCCCCGTCCTGCTGATGGTGGTCTTCGTGTACCTGCTCGGCGGCGGGATCCCCGTGCCCGGCGGCAGCTACCGCGACTTCATGGTCCCGGGGATGCTCGCGCTGGTCATGCTGTTCGGGCTCGAGGGGACGATGACCGCCGTCGTCACCGACACCCAGCGCGGCGTCACCGACCGGTTCCGGGCGCTGCCGATGGCGCCGTCGGCGGTCGTGGCCGGCCGCTGCCTGGCCGACCTCCTCTCCTCGGTCGCTGCCCTGGCCGCCGTCGTGCTGGCCGGGCTGCCGATCGGGTGGCGGCCGCCGGTGGGCCCGGGGCTGGTCGCGGCGCTCGGCCTGCTGCTGCTCCTGCGCGTCGGCTTCCTGTGGGTCGGCATCTGGCTGGGGCTGCTGGCCCGGGACCCGTCGCTGGTCACGGCCGTGCAGATCCTGGTGTGGCCCTTCGCCTTCCTCTCCAACGTCTTCGTGCCGGTCGCCTCGATGCCGGCCTGGCTCGGGACGCTCGCGGAGTGGAACCCGGTGGCGGCCACCGTCACCGCCGTCCGGGAGCTGACCGGGGTGCCGGTCGCCGACACCGGGTGGGCCACGGAGCACGCCACGCTGCTCGCCGTCGTCTGGCCGGTGCTGCTCACCGCGGTGTTCGCGGCGCTGAGCGTGCGGCGCTGGCAGGGGCTCTCCCGGTGACGCCGGCCGACTGACGGGGAGGCCGGGCGTCCACCGACCGGTGGACGCCCGGCCCACGGAACGGCCGTACCGCCGCCGGCCCCGGGCCGCCAGGCTCGTGCCATGACAGCGATCCAGACGGCGCCCGCTCCCGCGGCGGGGACGCGCGACGGCGACGCGGTCCGCGTGCGCGGGCTGGTCAAGCGCTACGGCGACCGGGCGGTGGTCGACGGGATCGACCTCGACGTCCGGCGCGGTGAGGTGTTCGCCCTGCTCGGGCCGAACGGCGCGGGCAAGACGACGACGGTCGAGGTGCTCGAGGGGGTGCGCCGGCGCGACGGCGGCGAGGTCGCCGTGCTGGGTGAGGACCCCGCGCGCGCCGGGCGGGCCTGGCGCGACCGCATCGGCGTCGTCGGGCAGTCCACCGGGGCCGGCAACGCGCTCACCGTCCGCGAGACCCTCGACCACTTCGCCCACTACCACGGCGCCCCCCGCGCCACCGCCGAACTGCTCGCCGACGTCGGGCTGACCGAGGCCGCCGGCACCCGGGTGTCGCGGCTGTCCGGCGGGCAGCGGCGCCGGCTGGAGGTGGCGCTGGGCATCCAGGGCCGTCCCGAGCTGCTCTTCCTCGACGAGCCCACCACCGGCATGGACCCGGGGGCCCGCCGGTCGTTCTGGGGGCTGGTTCGCGGGCTGCGCGAGAGCGGCACCACCGTGCTCCTGACCACCCACTACCTCGACGAGGCCGCCGAGCTCGCCGACCGGGTGGGCGTGCTCGCCGCGGGCCACCTGGTGGAGGTGGCGCCGCCCGCCGAGCTCGGCGCCGACCTGCGCCGGGTGGCCACCGTGCGGTGGACCGAGGACGGCGCCGTCCGCGAGGTGGTCACCCGCGAGCCGGCGGCGGTGCTGCGCGACCTGCTCGCCGCCTCCCCGGCCGGTGAGGTGCCCGGCCTGACCGTCACCCGGCCCGGCCTGGAGGAGGTCTACCTCTCCATGGTCGGCACCGCCCCGACCCGCGAGGGAGACCCCCGATGACCGCCGTCCTGCCCCCGGTGCCCGCCCGGCCGGCACCGCCGTCGGCCGTCGCCATCGGCCTGGCCCGCACGGCGATGGAGCTGCGCCTGTTCGTCCGCGACCCGGGGCAGGTGGTGTTCTCCTTCGCCTACCCGGTCGTGATGCTGCTGATCTTCGCGTCGGTGTTCGAGGGCGAGGACCGGCCGGGCGGGGTGCCCTTCGCGCAGTACTTCCTCGCCGGCATCGCGGCCACCGGGATCATGCTGACCAGCTTCCAGGCGGTCGGGACGGCGATCGCCGAGGAACGCGACCGCGGCGACCTCGCCCGGCTGCAGACGCTGGGCACGCCGGCGCTGGGCTACTTCCTCGGCAAGGCCGGGCAGGTGCTGGTGACGACGGTCCTGCAGCTGGCGCTGCTGCTCACCGTCGCCGCGACCGCCTTCGACGTGGCGCTGCCCACCGAGCCCGGCCGCTGGCTGACCTTCGCCTGGGTGGCCGTCGGTGGGGCGGCGGCCGGCACGGTGCTCGGCATCGCGGTCGCCTCGGTCGGCAGCAGCCGGTCGGTCGGCAACGGGATCAGCGCCTTCGCCGTCGTCCTGCAGTTCTTCTCCGGCGTCTTCTTCGTCTTCTCCGAGCTGCCGCCGTGGATGCAGGAGGTGGCTGCGGTCTTCCCGCTGAAGTGGATGGTGCAGGGGATGCGCTCGGTGTTCCTGCCCGACTCGGCCGCCGCGGTGGAGCCGGCCGGCAGCTGGGAGCACGGGACCACTGCCCTCGTGCTGGCCGCATGGGTGATCATCGGGCTCGTGGTCTGCGCCCGCGCCTTCCGCTGGCGCCGCACGGCATGAGCCTCCGGCACCGGCTGGCCGCCGCCTTCCTCCCCACCGGGGGCGAGGAGGGCGGCGAGCCGCTGTCCGCGCGCGGGTGGCGGGCCACGGTCGTCGGGATGCACGTCATCTCGGCGGTGCTGTGGGCGCTGGCGGTGGTCAGCGTGCTCTCCGGCGAGGTGACCGAACCGGGCGAGCAGGGGCCGGTCCTCGCCGTCCTCGGGGTGCTGGCGCTGTCCTACGTCCTCGCCGGCGGGCCGGCCGTGGCCGGCGGCCACCCGCACCGGGCCCTGGTCCACCTCGTCGTCGTGGTCGTCTCCTTCGGGTTCCTGGGCTGGCTGGCGCCGGGGCTGCTGTTCCTGCTGTTCCTCGCCTACCCGCAGGTGTGGTTCGTCGTGCAGGGCCGGCTCAGCGGGATCGCCTGGACGGTGCTGCTGGCCGTGGCCAGCGCGATCGGGCCGGTCGCCGGCACCGACCCGGGGGGCACGCCGCTGGAGGTCCTGCGGGAGTCGCTGGTCAGCCTGGCGTTCAGCCTCGCCCTGGGGCTGTGGATCAGCCACGTGCTGCACCAGAGCGCGGAGCGCGCCTCGCTGATCGCGCAGCTGGAGGCGACCCGCACGGAGCTGGCCGCGGCCGAGCGCGAGCGGGGCGTGCTGGCCGAGCGGGAGCGACTGGCCCAGGAGGTGCACGACACCCTCGCGCAGGGCTACACGTCGATCGTCGTGCAGGCGCAGACGGCGGCGGCGCTGCTGTCCGCCGACCCCGCGGCCGCCCGGGAGCGGCTGGCGGTGATCGAGGACGTCGCCCGTGACAACCTCGCCGAGGCGCGCGCGGTGGTGGCGGCGTTCCGCCCGGTGGCGCTCGACGGGTCGACGCTGGTGGAGGCGCTGCAGCGGCTGGCCGCGCGGTTCGCCCGCGAGACCGGGCTGCAGGTGCGGGTCGACACCGGGGCGCTCGACGGCCTGCCGGCGCTGCGCACCGACGAGGAGGTCGTGCTGCTGCGCGGCGCCCAGGAGGCGCTGACCAACGTCCGGCGGCACGCGGGCGCGTCGGCGGTCGTGCTGCGGCTGGCGCGGGTCGGCACGCAGGTGTCGGTGCACGTGGAGGACGACGGCGTCGGCTTCGACCCGTCGGCGGTCACCGTCTCGGGCCTGGAGGGGCTGCGCGGGCGGGTGGCGCAGGTCGGCGGCGAGGTCGACGTCGCCTCGGCGCCGGGCTCCGGCACGCGGGTGACGGTGCGGGTGCCCGGCTCGTGATCAGGGTGCTGGTGGTCGACGACCACCCGGTGGTGCGCGGTGGGCTGGTCGGCTGGCTGGCGGCGCAGGAGGACCTCGACGTCGTCGGGGAGGCCGGTGACGGGCTGGAGGCGCTGGCGCGGGTCGCCGAGCTGTCGCCCGACGTGGTGCTCATGGACCTGCGCATGCCGCGCATGGACGGCGTCACCGCGATCGAGCGGCTGGCCGCCGCCCACCCCGGCGTCCGGGTGCTCGTGCTGACCACCTACGACACCGACGCCGACATCGTGCGGGCGGTGGCCGCCGGCGCCACCGGATACCTGCTCAAGGACGCCCCGCTGCCGCAGCTCGCCGACGCCGTCCGCGCCGCCGCCCGCGGGGAGACGGTGCTCGCCCCGCCGGTGGCCGCCCGGCTGGTGTCGCAGCTGCGCGCGCCCGCTGTCGAGGCGCCGACCGCGCGCGAGCTCGAGGTGCTGGCCGGGGTGGCGCGCGGGCTGACCAACGCCGAGATCGGCCGGGAGCTGTTCATCGGCGAGGCGACGGTGAAGACCCACCTGCTGCGGGTGTTCGCCAAGCTCGGCGTCGACGACCGCACCCGCGCGGTGATGGTCGCCGTCGAGCGCGGCCTGCTCCCCGGTCCCGGCGCCCGGTAGGTCCGCAGGTGCCTTTGTCGCGCTAATGGCCGTCCGCTGCGTCGAGGAGGGCCTGGCCGGCGTCGCTGCGCCAGTAGAGGACCTCGCGTCCCGACCGGCGCCGCTCGAGCAGGCCGGCGTCGAGCAGCACCCGCAGGTGGCCGCCGACGCTGCCCAGCGGCAGCCCGGTCCCCGCGACGAGGGCGCTGGTGCTGCGCGGCGCGTCGAGGGCGGTGAGCACCCGCGCCCGGTTGCGGCCGAGCAGGCGCACCAGCGCGCAGGGTAGGGGAGCCGGGCCCGCGGCGAGCACGCCGGTGACCGGGTAGACGACCGCGTAGGTGTCCGGCAGCCGCCAGCTGACCCAGCTGCCGCGGCTGTGCGCCGCGATGAACAGCAGGTCGCGGCCGCGGATGTCGCGTGGCGGGTGGGGGTTCGCGTTGACCTGCAGCCGACCGTGCTCGAGCCAGCGCACGCCCGGGGCGATGCCGTCGAGCGCGGCCGACCAGCCGCCGCCGCTGAGCCGGGCGGTCCGCGCGACGACGTCGGCGCGCAGCACCCGCAGCCGCCGCGGCCACTCCGCGCGGATGGTGTGCTCCCAGGTCCAGCGCAGCAGGTCGGCAGCGGTGCGGGCGAGCCCGGAGGCGGTCGGCAGCGGCGGCGGGACCGGCCCGGTGGCGACCTCGAGGTCGGCGCGGACGGCGTCGTCGTCGAGGGACTCGAGGAACGCCAGCTCCTCGTCGAGGGCGAGGTCGGGCGCCGCGGGCGGCACGGTGAGGAAGTCGGCAGTCCAGGTCGGCCCGAAGGCCGCGCGGAGCAGGGTGGCGCCGACCGGGTCGCCGTCGAGCCGGTCGCGGAAGGCTGCGCCGTGGGCGTCGTGCCAGGGGCGGTGCCACGGCGGCACCGGCGGCCCGGTGAGCATCCGCAGGCCGGCCAGCGTCTCGGTGAGCTGCGAGGTGCCGAAGCGGGCGCGGGCCATCACGTCGGCGTCGACGATGAACTCACCCACCTTTCGACCCTAGGCGAAACCGTGGGTCCCGCGCGCGGCCGGGGCGACGGTTCCGGCGTGCGCACCTACCGGGAGCTGTTCGCCTCGTCCGAGTTCCGCGCGCTGTGGACGGCGGGCGCGCTGACCACGGCGGCCTCGACCGCGTCGTCGCTGGCGCTGGCCGCCCTGGTGCACCGGTCGACCGGGTCGGCCCTGCTGACGGCGGTGGCGATGTTCGGCCCGTCGACGGCGCAGGCCCTCGGCGCGACGACGCTGATGTCGGCCGCCGACGCCAGTCCGCCGCGGCGCACCCTGGTGCTGGTCGCGGCGGTGTCGACGGCCGCGCTGGCGCTCCAGGCACTGCCCGGGCTCGGGACGACGGCGCGGCTGCTGCTGGTCGTGGGTGTCGCCTTCGCGGTCTCGGTCGGCGCGGGCGCGCGGTGGGGGCTGCTCGCGCACATCGTGCCGGCCCCGGCGTTCGCGCTGGCCCGGTCCACCGTGAACGTCGCAGTCGGCGCGTTCCAGGTGGTCGGCTTCGCCGCCGGCGGCGTGCTGCTGACCGTGCTCTCGACGACGCAGGTGTTCGTCCTCGCCGCGCTGGTGTCGGCCGTGGCGGTGCCCGTGCTGCGGTTCGGCCTCGCCGAGCGGCCGCCGCGGCGGCCGGCGCGGGCCGGGCTCGGCGAGACCGTGCGGGGCAACCGGCTGCTGCTGGCGGGGCGGGACACCCGCACGCTGCTGGTCGCGCTGTGCCTGCCCAACGGACTGGTCGTGGGGTGCGAGGCGCTGTTCGTGCCGTACGCGGGGGAGCGGGCCGGGTGGCTGCTCGCGGCCGGGGCGCTCGGGATGATGGCCGGCGACCTGGCGGTGGGGCGGGTGCTCACCCCCGCCGGACGGCGCCGGACCAACACCGCCCTGCGGGTCCTGCTGGCCGCGCCCTTCCTGGCGTTCGCCGTCGGGCCGGACGTGCCGGTGGCCGCGCTCCTGGTGGGGGTGGCCACGGTCGGCTACGGGGCCTCGCTGGCGCAGCAGGAGTGGCTGGTCGCGCTGACGCCCGAGGAGCTGCGGGGGCAGGTGCTCGGGGTGGAGTCGGCGGCGCGGATGACGGCGCAGGGGCTGTGTGCGGCGCTGGCCGGTGGGCTGGCCGACGTCGTCTCCGCCGGGCCGGCCATGGCGGTGCTGGGGCTGGCGTCGCTGGTGGTGTCACTGGCGCTCGTGCCCGGGCTGCGGAGGGCGGCTGATCGGGCTTCGGCAAGGGATCGCGGACGACTGTCGACGAGTCGCTGACCTGGGGATCCGGGTCGTGCTGTGGCTCTCGCTCCGCTGTTCTTCGATCATGTGTTCGGGCGGGTGGGAGGCCGGTGACGTCCTCGATGACGTCGCCGCGCTCGTCGCCGAGCGCAACCGGATCGACGCCGCTCTGGCCCGCCGGGTGCGCGCCGCGGAACTCGCGCAGTCGCCCGAGCGCGACGGGCTCAAGTCGGTGGCCTCGTGGCTGCGCGGGCACTGCCGGCTCGCCTTCGCGGAGGCGTCCCGGCTGGTCACGAACGGGCGGGCGCTGGAGCACCTGCCGGTCCTCGCCGAGGCCCACGATGCCGGCTGGGTGACCGCGGCCCAGATGGCCGAGGCCGCCCGGGTGGTCACCCCGCGCCGCCGCGCGAAGGCCGCCGCGCAGGAAGTGGACCTCGGGGCGATCGACGCGGCGCTGACACAGGTCGCGGTAGACCGCGAACACCGTGACCTGGTGGCCGTCGTGCAGCGCTACCTCGACGCGCTCGACCCCGACGGACCCGAACCCCACCCCACCGAGGGCCGGTCGTTGACGACGGTGAAGCACGCCGACGGGTCGCTGAGCTTCCGCGGGCACCTGGACGCGGTGGGCGGGGAGAAGTTCCAGGCCGCCTTGGAGCCGTTCGTGCAGCGCGACCGCCCGGCCGGCGACGAGCGGACCCGCGCTCAGCGGCAGGGTGACGCGCTCGTGCAGCTGGCCGACAACGCCCTGGCGGCGGGCACCCTCCCGGTCCTGCGGACCGTCAAGCCCCATGTGGCTGTGCGGGTCGATCTCGACGACCTGGCCGACCCGGCCACCGGGCCCGGCACCGCGACCATGGGCTTCGGGGCCACCATCTCCGCCGCTCGGGCCCGGTGGCTGGCCTGCGACGGCGCGATCTCCCGGGTGGTGTTCGGGCCCGACGGGGTCCCGCTGGACCTGGGGCGCAGTCGGCGGCTGGTCAGCCGGCAGCTGCGCCGCGCCGTCGAGCTGCGCGACGGGGGCTGCGTGTTCACCGGCTGTGATGCGCCGACCCACTGGGCCGACGTTCATCACCTGGTGCACTGGATCGACGGCGGCGGGACCAGCCTGGCCAACTCGGCGCTGCTGTGCGAGCGGCACCACACCCAGGTCCATCACGGCTTCCGCGTCGAGCGACAACCCGACGGTCGATGGTGCACCTGGCGCCCCGACGGCACCGAGATCACCGTCCCGACACCGCTCGCACCCGCCGCCTGACCCCTACGGCTCGACCACCCGGCGCTCGGCGGTGAGCTCGCTCGGGGTGTCGCCGGTGTTCACCGTCGCGCTCGGCTCCACCAGCAGCACCTGCGCGCCCTCCGGCGAGTACGGCTGGTGCGGCGTCCCCCTCGGCACCACGTACAGCTGGCCGGGGCCGAGGGTGACGTCGCCGTCGTCCATGCGGATGGTGAGCGAACCGGAGAGCACGAGGAACACCTCGTCGGTCTCGGGGTGGCTGTGGCGGGTGAACTCGCCGCGGGTGTGCACGACGCGGACGTCGTAGTCGTTGAGCACGGCCACGGTGCGCGGCGACCACGGCCGGTCGATGGTGGCCAGGACCGCGGCCAGGTCCACGGGGCCCGTCACGACGTCACCGGCGCAGGGGCCGCGGCGAGCGCCCGGTCGACGAGGTCGAGCAGCCGTCGACTCACCTCCGGACGGCGCTCCATCTGCACCATGTGCCCGGCGCCCGGGTAGACGGCCAGCTCCGCCGTCGGCAGCGCCGCCGCGAGCGTGCGGCTGTGCTCCACCGGGCACAGCCGGTCGGCGTCCCCGACGGCCACCAGCGTCGGGACCTCCGCCAGCGCCTCGAGGGCCTGCGCACGGTCGTGCTCGGACAACGTGGGCATGAAGGCGGCCACCGTCTCGGCGGAGCAGGCGCGGTGCACCTCCAGCGCGGCCCGGACGTCCGCGGGGTCGGCGGCCGCGCCGAAGATCAGCTTCATGTCGAGCGGGCCGACGGCGCGGGGCCGGCCGGCCTGCTCGGCCCGGACCGCCCGCTCGCTGAGTGCGGGGAGCAGCCGCCGCACGACCCTCGCCACCGGCCGCGGCAGCCCGAAGGTCACCGCGTCCAGCTCACCGGCGCTGGTGCCCACGAACGCCGCCCCGACGACGCGGTCGCCGAACAGCTCGGGACGCTGCTCGGCCAGGGCCATGAGCGTCATGCCGCCCATCGAGTGGCCGCCGAGCACCACCGGACCGTCGGGGGCGACCTCCTCGAGCACCCGCGCCAGGTCGCGGCCGAGCTGCTCGATCGTGGCCCGGTCCCGCGGCGTCGGGCCCGAGGCGCCGTGGCCGCGGTGGTCGTAGGTGACCACCCGCAGGTCGGGACGCGCCTCCAGCAGGTCGCGCACCTGCCCGGCCCACAGCCGGGAGGACTGCACCCACCCGTGGGCGAGGACGACCGTCGCGGTGGGCTGCTCCGCGCCGAACTCCTCGACGTGCAGGTCGACGCCGTCCTCGGTGGGCACCGTGCGGACGCGGCCCCGCGGCAGGGGAGCGGGCTCGGGTGCGGGCGGCCGGGTGGCGCGACGGCGGCGGGCCAGGACGGCCCCGGCGGCGAGGAGGCCGAGACCGGCGGCGGCGGTGGTGGACGTGCGCATGGGGCGGGCTCCCGGGAGGTCAGGCGGGGACGGTGGCGCGCCGACCGGCGCGCAGCTCGTACGACTCGGCGTCGAAGTGCCGCATCTGGCGCATGAAGGTCACGGTGTGGGTGGGCCACAGGGTGAAGTTGCGCCCCTGCTCGTCGCGGTACCAGGACCGGCAGCCGCCGGCGTTCCACACGGTGTCGGTGAGCTCGGTCTGCAGCCGGGCGTCGTAGGCCTCCTGCGCCGACCGGCGCACCTCCAGGACATCGGCGCCGGCCTCCCGCATCGCCCGGAGCGCCGCGACGACGTAGCGGATCTGCGCCTCGATCATCAGGACGACGGAGGTGTGGCCGAGCACGGTGTTCGGGCCGAACAGCAGGAACAGGTTGGGGAAGCCGGCCACGGTCGTGCCGCGGTGGGCCTGGACGCCGGAGCGGTCCCACTCCTCCTGCAGCGTGCGGCCCTCGCGGCCGGTGAGCCGGTGGGCCAGCGGGATGTCCATCACCCGGAACCCGGTGCCGTAGACGATCGCGTCGACCTCGTGCTCGCTGCCGTCGGCCGCGACGACGGAGTGCGGGCGGACCTCGGCCACCGGCGACGCGACCACCTGCACGTTCGGCCGGGTCAGCGCCGGCAGGTAGTCGTCGCTGACGATCACCCGCTTGCAGCCGATGGCGTAGTCCGGCGTGAGCCTGGCGCGCAGCTCCGGGTCCGGGACCTGCCGCTCCAGGAAGGCGAGCGACTGCTTCTCGAACAGCGACCGCAGCCGGCCGCCGCCGATGAACGCGCGCAGCCGGGCCTCCCTGTTCAGGTACTGCAGGCCACGGGCCAGCCGCAGGAAGCCCGGCACGCCGGCCTGCAGCCGGTGCTCGCGCTCGGTGTAGGCGCGGTCGGCCCGCGGGATCACCCACGGCGGCGTCCGCTGGAAGACCACGACCCGCGCCGCGGTCCTCTGCAGCTCGGGCACGAACTGCGCGGCCGAGGCACCGGTGCCCACGACGGCGACCCGCTTGCCGGCGAGGTCGACCGAGTGGTCCCAGCGGGCGGAGTGGAACGCCGGCCCGCGGAACGTCTCGATGCCAGGGACCTCGGGCAGGTGCGGCTCCACCAGGCACCCGGCGCCGCTGACCAGCACGTCGGCGGTGAGGCTGCCGCGCGTGGTCTCCAGCCGCCACAGCAGCGCGTCGTCGTCCCACCGCCCGGCGACGACGTCGGTGCCGCAGTGCAGGTGGGGGAGGACGCCGTGCTCGGCGGCGACCAGCTCGAGGTACCCGCGGATCTCGGCCTGCCGCGAGTAGACGTGCGACCAGTCCTTCTTCGGCGCGAAGGAGAACGAGTAGAGGTGGCTCGGGACGTCGCACGCCGCGCCGGGGTAGGTGTTGTCCCGCCAGGTGCCGCCGAGCCCGTCGGCGCGCTCGAGGACGACGAAGTCGTCGATGCCGGCCCGCCGCAGCGCGACGGCGGTGCCGATGCCGGAGAACCCGCTGCCGACCACGACCACCCGGGCGTGCGCGGGGAGGGGGGCGGGGGCGTGCCGCGACGTCGTCGTCGTGGCCTGGGACACGGGACCTCCAGGGGCTCGGGGTGTGAGGAGCCTCGCACGGGGTCCGCGCGGACCGGCGGGCATCCGGACCGGGCGCGCCGCGGCCCGTAGGCTGGGTTTCCGTGAGTCTCACCATCGGGATCGTCGGGCTGCCCAACGTCGGCAAGTCGACGCTGTTCAACGCGCTGACCAAGAACGACGTCCTGGCGGCCAACTACCCCTTCGCCACGATCGAGCCGAACGTCGGCGTCGTGGGAGTGCCCGACGAGCGGCTGGGCCGGCTGGCGGAGCTGTTCTCCTCGCAGAAGGTCGTGCCGGCGACGGTGTCGTTCGTCGACATCGCCGGCATCGTGCGCGGCGCCAGCGAGGGGCAGGGGCTGGGCAACAAGTTCCTCGCCAACATCCGCGAGAGCGACGCGATCTGCCAGGTGATCCGCGTGTTCACCGATCCCGACGTGGTGCACGTGGAGGGCAAGGTCTCCCCGCGCGACGACATCGAGACGATCAACACCGAGCTCGTCCTCGCCGACCTGCAGACGCTGGAGAAGGCGATCCCGCGGCTGGAGAAGGAGGCGCGCAAGGACAAGGAGCGCGCGGCGCTGCTGTCCGCGGCCCAGGCCGCCGTCGAGGTGCTCAACACCGGGCGGACGCTCTTCGCCGCCGGCGTCGACCCCGCGCCGCTGCGCGAGCTGACGCTGCTGACCACCAAGCCGTTCCTGTACGTGTTCAACGTCGACGCCGACGAGCTGGCCAACGAGTCGCTCATCGCGGAGCTGCGGGAGCTCGTGGCGCCGGCCGAGGCGATCCTGCTCGACGCCAAGACCGAGTCCGAGCTCGTCGAGCTGCCGGCCGATGAGGCCGCGGAGCTGCTGGAGTCGATCGGCCAGAGCGAGCCGGGCCTGGACCAGCTGGCGAAGGTGGGCTTCCGGACGCTGGGGCTGCAGACCTACCTGACGGCGGGCCCGAAGGAGGCGCGGGCCTGGACCATCCCGGTCGGCGCGACCGCGCCCCAGGCCGCCGGCGTCATCCACACCGACTTCCAGCGCGGCTTCATCAAGGCCGAGGTCGTGTCCTACGACCAGCTCGTGGAGGCCGGGTCGATGGCGGAGGCCAAGTCCCGCGGCTGGGTGCGCATCGAGGGCAAGGACTACGTCATGGCCGACGGCGACGTCGTGGAGTTCCGCTTCAACGTCTGACCGGGCGCGTTCCCGCAGCTCAGCGACTTGTGGAGGTCTCCGAGTCCGCACGGAGTCCGCAACTGTCCGCGAACAGTTGCTCAGCGGCACGCCTGGTGCGGTCCTCCGCGGTGGGCCACAGGTGGCTGTAGGTGTTCAGCGTCGTGGTCGCCGTGGCATGCCCGAGGGCGCGCTGGACGGTGACGACGTCGCAGCCGGAGGCGATCAGTCCTGAGGCGTAGAAGTGCCGGAGGTCGTGCAGCTTCACCCCGGCGAGGCCCGCTGCCTTGAGCGTGGTGCGCCAGCGGTAGCCGATCGTGTTCTGGTGCGGGGGCTCGCCGGTTTCTCCAGTGAAGATCCAGTACCCCTCCGGGCAGTGCGCGGCGACGTGCCGGGCGAGCAGTTCGACCAGCGACGGGGCGAGGTAGACCTGCCGCTCGCTGCCGTACTTGGGGGCGCGGATGTCGATCCCGCCGCCGGTCGTGCGCTGCACCTGGCGGGCGACGGTGAGCGTGCGGCGGAGGAAGTCGATGTCGCTCACGCGGACGGCGGCGGCCTCGCCGAGCCGCAGGCCGGCGAAGGCGCACAGCCCGACGAAGGCGCAGAAGGAGTCATCGGCGGACTGGAGGAGTGCGCCGACCTGGGCCGGCGTCGGCAGGGTCATGGCGGCGGCCGCGCGGCGGCGGCGGGGGAGGGTGACGCCCTCGCTGGGGTCGCGGGGGATCACCCGGTCGGCGACGGCGCCGCGGAGGACGGCGCGGACGTTGTTGGCGCGGGTGTGCACGGTGCCCGGGGCGAGCCCGCGGGTGACCATGGCCTTGACCCACTGCTCGATGTGCGAGCGCCGCAGTGCCCGCATCCGGACGTCCGCGAACGTGGCCGACCGGGCCGCGAGCCCCATCGCCGCCTCGGTGCCCGGCGCCCACACCTGCCGGGCCGACCACTCGGCGCAGAACTCGGCGAAGGTCTGCGCGCCGGGGCTCGGGTCGACGTAGGTGCCGGTGACGATGGCGGCGGTCACCTCGTCCAGCCAGCGCTGGGCGTCGAGCTTCCGATCGAAGTGACGGGCGTGCTCCTTCCCGTGCTCGTCCCGGTACCGCGGCCGGTACTTGCCGTTCGGCAACCTGGAGATGCTGGCCATGCTCGCCGCCTCGTCGTCCTCAGCCGGTGCCCGTGCACCCCTCGGCTATCGACGTAGCCCCCCGCGGTCTGTCCGAGGGCGTGCGGCTGGGATCTGTGGATTCACGTGACCCTGTGGACGTTGGCCGAAGGGCCGGCTGAGACACCCGACAGCCGCGCAGGATGGCTTCACTGTCTCCAGTGGTCCTCCAGTAGGCGCCCGGATGGTTGCCGGTCAGGTCGCGGAGCCAGATGGCAGCTACGTCCTTCGCCCCAAGCCCGCCGCCGCCTTGTAGGTCGCCCGCGAGGAGACGGGGACGGGTAAAGCGCCTCACACCGCCGGTCGTCCGGCGTTAGGCCTGCCAAGGGGGCCGGTCAGTTCACGTTGGGTCCCGAGCTGGAAGGGGAAGTCGGCGCCGCCACCGTCGGGGGCGAAATCGGCCTGGTCCACGGACCGTCCGATGTGGTGCCTCCGTCGCACTCGGCCGGGCGCGGCACTGTCTCAGTCACGAAAAAGCCCTGGCCGCGTGCGGTCACCGTCCTCGGCTCCGCCTCATCACACGAGCCCCCGTACGCAAAGGTCATCACGAACCTGACGGCGAACGGATCCCAGGAACCCTCCACTGTCGTCATCGCCAACGGAGCCACCACGACGTTGCCGTAGTGGTCATAGCCGCTGATCTCGACCACCGTGTTAGCCGGAAACCCCTGCAAGCCGACCCGGTAGTACCACTGGTCACTGATGGAGTCACGCCCCGGGTTAACGAACGCGATGTCCGGTTGGTGAGTGGGAGGCAGAAGGGGACCTGCCGTGGACGCTGGAACCGGCGCACTCGAGGTCGGGGCGGCACGTGTGCGGTGGGCAGGCGATGAGGACGCACTCGTGGCCTCCATGGGCGCGAGGGACGGCGTAGCCGGTCGCTGCGTTGACATGGCACTGGTCGGCGCTGGGCTTGCTGTCGGCGCGGATGTCGCCGGGCCACCGGTAGGGCGAGCTTGAGCCGTACTGCTCGAAGCCGCGGCCGGCGCGGCGTCAGCGCCACTGAGGGCGATCATCGATCCACCCCAACCGGCAAGGCCGGCCGTGAGCACCACGCCAGCCGCGGCGGCTCCCAGCTTCATGCGCCTGTCGAGCGTTTCCATGGTGCCGTGAACCGGGCCCCTTCTTGTCGAGTCTCAACCGACCCGGCGGAGCAGCCGGCGGCCGTTGATCAGTCCGGATCGTGTAGCGGTGCCCGCCGGTCAAGTCGCCGGTCAAGTCGCCGGGCAACTCGCTCCAGCGACCTCGGAGTAGTCGAGCTCGCCGTCACCCAGCCCGGTGCCGGCCTGTCCAGCGGAACCTCGGGCGTAGCGGGCATTGGCCAGTCGGTTGTCCGCACCAGCGGCGCCGCCAGCAGCGCAGTTCACCGAGACGAAGTAGCCAGCGTCCTCGTCGAAGGTTGTGACGAGCGCATCGACGACACCACGCAGGTCATCGATGCTGTCGACCTCCACGACGAGATTGCGAGTCACTCCGCGGGTTTCGTCAGAGACGACGGTGTACGGCGGGGCGTCAGCGGAGGCGTCGTCTCCGCCGCAGCCTGCGAGGCCGAGACTGCTCATGAGGGCGAAAGGCACAGCAAGGGTCAGGGCGGTGCGAGTACGCATGGGCGTGGACCGTAAGGACCGTCGCGGCTCAGTCGGCGCCATGACGCCGACGTGTGGTGCGCGAGGGACTCAGGCGGTCGGCAGTGACGAATGCTTGCGTGCTCTGTCGGCATAAGGGGCGTCCGCGGGCCGACGCGCTACAGGCACCGCGAGTGGATCTCCTTGCTCCAAGCCAGCGCTTCCGTTGGTGAAACGGTGCTGTCGGGCAGTGGCTGCCCGATCACACGTCCTGGCTCGACGCCCTCCAGTGCGCGACCGCGACGCCAGAGCTCTGCCGCACCGCGACTTCTCGGGCGATCTTGGCGGCCACCCGGTCCGAGGCGCCTGGCGGCCAGCCGAAGGCACTGCAGAAGCCGCATGACCAAGTGGCACACACCTCTTGCACTTCGGGTCGGCCAACTCGTTGTGACGGGTTCCGCACCGTTAGAGCGTCGAGCCTTCGCCGGCTGGGGCGTCTAGGTCCTCAAGGCCAGAGGTGGGTGGCGGATAACATCAGTGATCGGCTCTTGACGCCTGCCCGTGCGCGAAGCCCCACGCCGGCCCCGCGCAACGGCCCGACGTAGGCGTTGGACGTGCCGCGGCCGACGACTGGGAGGTCGATGGCGCCGGCGCCGCAGCGCTGTGCTACGGCACGCTGCCTGAGCTCGGGCGAGGCTGACCCGACGTTCGACGTCAGCGGCACGTCGGTTCGCAAGCGTCAGCCCAGCGCGGACGTGGTGAAGGCACAGCATGTGGAGGGGGCTGCGCGCCGCGACCGTGGCGGCCAACGCCGCTGCGACCACGCTGCCGTACGAGCTCTGCGTCGAGGTCCCCGACGACGCCCACGATAGGGGCGCTCAGGTTCGGCCCACTGGACGCCTCTACAACGGCTCAAACGTCGTTGGCCACCTCGCGCGTGGCTCACGCGCCCCATCAGCACCGCGCAGAGAAGCGGCCGGCAAGACCTTACGGTTCGCCATGCTTCCGAGCTCGCGATCACCAGCAGGCGTGGTGCGCGGCGCTCGCGTGAGCGGGTCGGTTAGCTAGCGCACCGACCAGGCTGTCAAACTGACTTGCACCTCAGCGGAGGTTCATGCATGAGCTGTGCCCTCCCGCTCAAAGACCGAGAAGAGGTTCAGCGTGGTCAAACTTGCAGAGCTGATTGATAGTGACAGCCTGTGGAATCCTTACGACTTCGCCAATCCAGTCATTGACGAGACATTGTTTGCAGGTCGCGCTAATGAAGTTGCTGAGATTCAGTACTATCTTCGCCAGGCGGCGCGAGCACCTCGTCCAATCAACCTCGTCCTCACTGGGGCAAGATCCTCAGGAAAGACGAGCCTCCTTAACAAGATTGAGCACTTAGCTACCGCTCGAGGTATGGTCGTAGCGCGCGTCGATCTGAACGAGAGTGACACTAATCCTCTCGCGTTTTTCTATAAGGTCTACGACTCCATCCTATTGTCAGCTGTGACTCACGGGGCCTTCGCTGGACCTCGGGGGCAAACCTATCTTGACTACCGCCGGACTATTGACGCTGGCGAGAGGCTCGATAGCGAGCTGCTCTTCCCTGCACACTACGCTGCAGCCATCGCGGGGAGCCGCATCCTTTCGGAGTCGGCACTGAAGGCCGATCTAAAGATGATATCTACCGAGCTGGGTAGACCCTGCGTGATCCTCTTCGACGAGTGCGATGTATTGGCAGCGAGTCGAATTGAACTGGAGATGCTCCGAAACATCTTCATGAATACTGCTGGATTCATGCTGGTGTTTGCTGGCACGCCAAACCTATTCCCCGTGATGGAGGACATCTTCTCACCGATCATTCGCCAATTTAAGAAGGTTCCGGTCGCGCGCTTCGATGACCGCAATGACACAATCGAATGTATCACCAAGCCTCTCCGGAGCTTGGGTATCTCCCCAGCCGAAGTGCTCTCGGACGACAATTACATGATGTACATGGACGTGCACCGTCTGTCGGGAGGGCGACCGTACGAAATTCAGCTGCTCTGCCATTTCATGTTCCGGCGCATCGAGGAGCGGCGTGCCACGAGGATGTCCATCACTGTCGACGTCCTAGACGACGTGCGACATGAGCTAGAGACGCAAGAGCGAGGCTCGGGTCGTCGGTCCATAGCGGAGCTGCGCCGACTTGCTCAGTCTGACCTTGAGGCCCTTCGGCTGCTCACGCAATTTCAGGGAACGGTTGAAGAACTATGGCTTCGCGCGAGGCTATTTGAGGACTACGTTGGCGACCTTCCGGGCTTAACTGCCGCGGCTGAGCGACTGAGCGACGTGGGCCTGCTTACGGTTGACGAGGGACGAGTCACTTTCCGAGGCGACCAATTCGACGAAGTGTACGCCCGGTACTTCGCCGCTGGCCGCGATGTCGAACTCTACATTACACCTTGGTCCTTCGTTGACGAGTTGCATTTCCGCATTAGGCACCTCCTCGACCAGATCGACGGGGTTCGGACGCTTTCGGCAGACGGAGAGGACGACAGCGAAACTCGCCTAAAGTTGGAGGAAGCCCTAGCCGCTCTGACGACAGGTCATACTTCGTCACAGGCGCTTCCGGATCTGGCGACGGAACAGGGTTATGGGATAGCTCTGGCGGCAGAAGGAGGTTCGCTAACACTCGGCCTGGTGCAGCTGACATTGGCAGGCCGGACTGTTAAGAATTGGATCGCATTGTCGGGTTCGGCTACGCAGGAGACCGTAACAAGCCATGGGTCGATGGTTCCATTAGCGGAGCGAGCTTCGAAACTGGGCGGCAAGCTAGAAGCCGTCTTCTATAGCTATCCACTTCCGGACCGCGACGCAATCCGCATGAACGCCCTAAAGCTTGCGTCCCCGGCTCAACGTGATGATCTAGCCGAATTCCATATCGCACAAGCCTACAGGCTTTATGAGACTGCAGACTTCGCTAAGGCAGCGGCCGAGGCGTTCATAGCACTTTCGATTCAATCTCGCGCTCAAGCCGCCACGATGGTCGTGCATCTGAACCTGCTGGCAGGAAGGTATCCGGACGCCTTGCGACAAGCATCACAAGCGGTCGAACTAGCAAATGAGGAGGACGACCAGAGTCAGCGATCGATCGCGGCCTATGACCATGCTGCTGCCCTAGTGGTCAACGGCGATCAGGAGGGGGCGGTCGAGATTCTTCAGGAGCTGATCGAGCAGGACGCGAGTACGGACCCGCCAGCGTTCTTGGTCTTGCTCCAGCGCGAGGACGACGGTGATTGGACAGTGAAGGGGGATCGCTCAGTGACGCCGAGTTTGGCGGCCAGGGAAGTGCTGACCTCGATCCAGGGCGCGAGGCCTCAAGCGGGCTAAGGGCCCTTGAAGACGGATTAAGCCCTGGGTGGTAGTCCTCGGGCGCCCCGGGTATCCGCTTGTTGCAGGGCTTCAACGTCAAACTTTGCCCGGGAAAGATCTGCGCCACGGAAATCAGCCCTAGCTAGGATGGCGCCTCGCAAGTCCGCTTCTCGCAGGTCCGAGTCTTGGAAGGTCGCTCCCTCCAAATTCACGTCCCTGAGGTCAGCCCGTGGAAGCGTGGCCCCCCGAAAGTTGCGATCGGCTCCATGCTCGGCCAAGCGTCGTATGGCTACTTCCGCAGCCGGACTGGCCGTTCCGTTCCTGGCAGGCTCCTGGCGCACGAACCGTTGGAGGACGTCGCAGATTTGTTCGCTGCCTGTCGCTTTGGAGCTGAGGAGGCGGTCCAAGGCATAAACCCCGGCGACGCGCACAGCATCCGTCTCGCCTGACACCTGAGTGAGTGCGCGGGTGAAGGCGTCGACGTATTGAGTTTCCGAAGCGGTTCTCGCCTGGTTGCGGGCGAGGCCCAGTTGCCGTATTGCCGTCACTGCGCCAACAACAAGGACCAGGCCGCCAACCGCCTGGATTAGTATTGTTCGGAGGGTAGCCTCATACTGGAAGCGCTGATCAGCGGTCAAGGCCTCCCAATCGGCCTCGCGCTGAGACAGTAACCAGGTCGGCAAGGGTTCGATCGAGATCACTAGTAGCCCAAGAAGGGCTAAGACTAGCAGGATGGTTAACGGCCGACTCACCTTGGAGTTGTCCCTTGCTGCTGACGGCGACACGCACTCGACTGTAGGACCAAAACCGTGGCGTCTGCGCGTTGACAGAAACAACGCCCCGAAGGCGCGGCTTCAAGTTGCCGCGGAACTGAGTCATCCCCCCAACCCGCTCTGATGACGACACTGCAGGTTCGAGTCCCTTCCGCACAGGGCCCCAGCCAAGACTTCGCGTGCGGGGCCGGATGAGGGCCCTCACCTACCGCGGCGCGTGCTTGCCACCACCCGTAACGCCTGCGGCGGCACGTGGCCACGTGCTGCCACGCTGGGCGACCTGCTCGGCGGGCGGTCCCTTTGCAATCGCGCTGGCCGCGGCAACCGAGGCGTAGGCAGGGTCGACACGCGCGACCGCGTGGCAAGGAGTCCGCACAGAGTCCGCAACTCGGCCGATTCCGCCCAACTGGAGGCAACAATCCTCAACGAGGCGAGCGCAGGTCATTCGTGCTTTCCGTCGACGTCCGTCGTCTCCCGATCACCCCGATCTCGTTCCGCTTCAACGTCTGACCGGCGGGACGAGGCGCTCGGGCGGGCCACCGCTTGGACCCGCCCGAACTACGTTCTCGGTGGACCCCGGGTTCCACCAGACGCCTGGTCGCGGTCACACACCGCCGGTGCGCTGACCAGGAGGTCCCGCGCCGGTACTTCGTCCGGCGGCCCCTGGCTGCGTGATCTGTCCGTCGGGTCAGCAGCCGCCCTTCGCCGCCGCGCCTCGGGAGGCAGTGTGCCGGCGCCGCAGACACAGCCTGATCTCGTCCGGCGATCGTCGTTCTCGTCCCACGACGAAGCCGAGGTCACCGCCTTCATCCGGCAGGTGTACGCCGACACCAGGTCGCGGTTCGCGCCGATCAGGAACGGTGCGCGGTTCTCGGCGCTGACCCACGACACACCCGTGCTCGATGCCGACCGGGTGCGCACCTCCATCGACTACGCCGGCACCAGCACCGAGGGCTTCCAGGACTACGTGCTCTTCGTCGTGCACGCCGGCAGCGTGCAGGTGGGCAGTCCCGGTGCCGGGACCACCGCGTCCGCCGGGGACGTCGCGTTCTACCCGCTCCGGGTCGGACGGGTGGCCGAGGAGACGACAGAGGTGCCCGCAGCGGAGGCCCGGTTCCGCGGCATCACGCCGGTCTCGGCGCCGATGCACCGGTACTGGAGGTCACTGCTCGGTCTCGTCACCGGAGCGCTGATGGACCCGGTGTCGCCACTCAACTCGCCGCTGTGCGCGGAGGAGATGGCCCGCACCGTCGCCACCGGCGCGCTGCACACCTTCCCGAACACGACCATGACCCGTCAGCACGTGCTGGGCCCGGGCACCGTCACGCCGGCGACGGTCCGCCGCGCGGTGGCGCACATCGACGCGCACGCCCACCTGCCGCTCCCGCTGAGCGAGATCGCGGCGGCGGCCGGCACGAGCGCCCGCGCCCTGCAGTACGGGTTCCGCCGGCACCTCGGCACGACACCGCTCGGGTACCTGCGTCGGGTACGGCTCGAACTCGCGCGCCGCGACCTGCAACGCGCCGACCCGACGCGCGGGGACACCGTCGCGGTCATCGCGACCCGGTGGGGCTTCGCCAATCCCGGCCGCTTCGCCACCGCCTACCGCGCCGCCTACGGCGTGCTCCCGGGCCAGACCCTGCGGACCTGAACCCGCGGCACGGCAGGCCCTCGGTCGGGTGTTTGGGGAGCGCGCACCGGTGGTACCACGGGGCCGAGCCCGCCCCGCCCTGGTCGTGAAACCCCCGGGGCGGGGCGGCGACGTGTCGGGGGCGGACCGCCTCAGGTCGAGGCGACCTCCTCCCCGTGCACGGTGACGGCGTAGATCACGAGGACGTCGAACGCGATCACCAGGGCCGACCAGAACGGGTAGGCCGGCAGGAACACCAGGTGCACGAGCGCGTTGACCGCGGCCAGCACCACCGCCACGACACGCGCCAGGCGGTTCCCGCGCATCAAGGCCGCGCCGACGGCGATCGCCGCCACCCCCAGGACGAGGTGCACCCAGCCCCAGACGGCGTAGTCCGCGTCGACGAGCAACGCCTCCGGTCGCACCACGTAGAACTCTTCGTTCACCAGCGCGGTGAGGCCCGCCATCACCGCGAAGAGGCCGTTCAGCACCAGCAGGACGCCCGCGAAGACGATCCACGCCGCCCAGCCGGTCGGCCGCTCGGCGTAGCCGTAGGCGCCGACGTGGGCCTCGGCCTGCCAGTTGGCCTCCGGTCGACTCTGGAAGGCACTGGTCATGGCGTTGCCCCCTTCCCGGCAGGACCGTCCCGCCCGGTGCAGCAGCCTGGCCGCCGCCGGAGGTACGTGCCTCACGCGGAGCGGACGATGCGACGTCCGGTCCGGTCGGGGAGCCCAGGTGGGGAGGAGTGCGGTCGTCACCGGCGCGGGTCGGCGACTGCTGCCGCACGACCAGGTGCAGATCGCCGTGACTCCAGCGGGCTGCGCGCGTCCGTGTCCGCCCGGCTTCGCGCCATCTGGCTGCGCCCGTCGATGCAGCCGACACAGGGGTTCCGGACGTCGCCGGACCGGCTGTGCAGCCCGCGCGGTCCTCCAGCGCGACCCGGAACGAGGACGTGAGCGGCTCGACGGTCGGCCACGGAGCGATCACGGCAGCGGAACGCCATCGCCCGTTAGGGTGACGCGGCTCACACCCGCTGCCGCGGCACCGCTGCCGCCGACGACGACAGGGAGTCCCATGGTGATCACCCGGCTGCGTGGGGCGATCGTGCTCCTCGCCACCACCCTCCTCACGATCGGGCTCGTGGCGCCGACCGCCTCCGCCGCACCGGCGGACCGGTTCGGCGTCGAGACGCCCGCCCACCGGCTCGTCGAGCAGGCGATCGACCCGGGCGACCACGTCTGCGGACCCACCGCCCTCGACGCCTACTTCGAGGATCTGCTGGGCCAGCTCACCGAGTCCGAGCTGGAGTTCCTGGTCACCACCGAGGCTCTCGACATCCCGACGCTGGACGCCCTCCTCTTCGGGACCGCCTCCGACCCCGAGTACGCCCTCGAGGGCCAGGCCAGGCAGCTGCAGAACACCTTCCGCGACCTGCGGCGGTTCTGGGACATCGACTCGGACGACATCCAGCTCCTCGCCATGCACGGCGACGTCCTCCTGGACGTCGACCGGGTCGCGCGGGTGCTCGTCGTGGCCTTCGGGTACACGGAGGCCGACGCTGCCGAGCGGGCCCGGTACATCGCCGACACTGTCGCCTCCGTTCCGGCGTTCCAGGGTGGCGACAACCCGATCTTCACCCTGAACGCCTTCGCCTTCAGCGGCGAGGGGGAGTCCGACCCGCTGCTCGCCTCGATCCCCGACAAGATCATCATGGGTGACGGCGTCATCGACTTCCTCGAGGCCATCGGCATCGGTGACGTCGGTCCGCGCCTCGTCCTGGCGCACGAGTTCGGCCACCACATCCAGTTCGAGCTGGGCCTGTTCGAGTCCCCGCTGACCGGAGCCGAGGCGACCCGGCGCACCGAGCTGATGGCCGACGCCTACGCCACCTACTACGCCGTCCACGCCCGCGGGCTGGCGCTGAACACCCGCCGGGTGCTGGAGGCCGAACAGACCTTCTACGAGGTGGGCGACTGCTTCTTCGACGACCCCAACCACCACGGCACCCCGCAGCAGCGGATGCGCGCCTCCGCCTGGGCGGCCGCTCTCGCCAACGACGCGCGACCGCAGGGGGCGATCCTGTCCGCGGAGGCCTTCGCGGCTCTCTTCGACGCCGAGCTGCCCGAGCTGGTGGCGCCCGACGCGTGATCCCGGGACCGGCAGCCGGCGGACCTGCTGGGGCGTCCCCGCCCAGCAGGTCCGCCGGCTCCGGCGCCTCGGGGGAACGTCGTGGCGGTGGCGAACACCGACCACGCGCCTCGTACAGCGGCCCCGGATGCACCCGTGCGGCGTCTCGTCAGGACCACACCACCTCGGTGCTGACTGCGAACGGCTACCGTCCGACGTCTGGCCCTGCATGCCCTCACAGCGTGCCGGGTGGGCGTGTCGTCCCAGGCGCTACCGCTGCCGCGCCCAGGAGCCGAAGGCCAGCGGCACGGCCAGCAGGACGACCGTGCTCGTCACGGGTGCACTTCGACGGCTGACCGAGCGTCTCGATCAGGAGGCGGAGTCCTGCTCCCTGTCGGGGAGCCCCGCGTCCAGCGTGTCGTTCCAGTAGGACAACTCGTACGTCCGCACGACCGCCCACCGGCGGAAGACCGCGGACTGGTACAGGCACCCTGCCGCGACCAGTGCCAGGACGAGGGCGGTCAGCCCGGCGAACAGCCGCAGTTCGCCGGTGGCGATCTCCACGCACGCCGTCACGGCGCCCAGCACGAGGGCGGGCACCGAGCGGCTGAGCATCTGGCCGGTGGCCCTCAACCGGGAGACCTCTGCCGCGGCCTCGCTGTCGTCCGCCTCGAGCGCGGCGAGGAGGGTGAAGGGGTCCAGGTGCAGGAACCTCCGCGAGGCCGCCACCGGATTGCGCCGGAGGAACTCCTCCTTGGCTCCCTCGGGCAGGCCGATCGAGCCGAAGGGGTTGACCCGGTCGCTCCAGCTCCCGAGGGGCGAGGACGCCACCCCGACCAGGAAGGCCAGCACGGCCACGCCGACGAGCAGCAGCACCGACGGGACGCCGAGCAGGCCCGGGACGTCGATCCAGCCGGCGCGGTGGGCCACGTACGCGAACGTCGTCAGGTAGAGCGAGCCGGGTATCGCGTACGCGAGCAGGTCGAAGACCCCGAGGATGAACGCCATGTCCCTCCCCGATCCGGACGGGTGCGTCCCGGGCGCACGGGATGTCCGTGCGAGCGTCGCACGGACCGGGACCCGATCGTGGAAGGGGACGGCCGAGGGGCCTCACCGGCGCAGGTCGGCGACCTCGTCCAGCCGGCCGAGCTTGTGCGGGTTGCGCATCGCGTACATCCGCGTGATCCGGCCGTCGTCGACGACGAAGGTGATCGCCGTGTCGAACTCGCCGCCCGGGTCGATCCGGGCGGCGACCGCCCCGTTGACCAGCGGGGTGGTGATCTCCACGGGAGGCACCAGCCGCGCGAAGTGGGACAGCGCCGCGGCCACCCGCTGCCGGCCCGCGATCGGGCGCCGGGCCGCGGGCGCGAGGCCGCCGCTGTCGGCGACGGCCACGACGTCGGGTGCGAGCACGTCCAGCAGTCCCTGGACATCGCCCCCGGTCAGTGCCGCGAGGAACCGGTCCACGACCTGCTGCTGCTCGGCGCGGCTGACCTCCATCCGCGGGCGGCGCGCGGCCACGTGCTCGCGCGCGCGGTGGGCGATCTGCCGCACCGCGGCGGCCGACCTGCCCACCGCCACGGCGATCTCGTCGTAGGGCACGGCGAACACCTCGTGCAGCACCAGGACCGCGCGCTCGACCGGCCCGAGCGTCTCGAGCACGGTGAGCATCGCGATCGACACGCTCTCCGCCAGCTCGACGTCCTCGGCGACGTCCGGGGCGGTCAGCAGCGGCTCGGGCAGCCACTCGCCGACGTAGTCCTCCCGCCGGCGGGCCACGGTGCGCAGCCGGTTGAGCGCCTGGCGGGTGACGATCCGCACCAGGTACGCCCGCGGGTCGCGCACCGCGGCCCGGTCGGCCTCCGCCCACCGCAGCCACGTCTCCTGGACGACGTCGTCGGCGTCGGCGGCCGACCCGAGCATCTCGTAGGCGACGGTGAACAGCAGGCCGCGGTGGGCGACGAACGGGTCCTGGGTCACGCCGGCGCCACGCCGTCCGCCGCCGGAGCGGCCAGGGGCGGCAGGCCGCAGGACGCCGAGAACTCCTGTGACCGGATGCCGAGTGCCACGTTGCCGCGCGCGCTGGAGTTCATGAAGCCGATCCTGGCGGTCAGCTCCACCAGCGCGGCGGGCCCCAGCTCGTCCAGCAGGGCGGCCGACATCTCGTCGGTCACGGCCGGTGGGGTCTGGCTCATGGCCTCCGCGTACTCCATCACCCGCCGCTCGAGCGGGGTGAAGACGGTGGACTCGCGCCAGCGCGGCACCTCCCGCGCCTTGGCCTCGTCGAGGCCGCGGTCGTGGGTCAGGAAGTAGTGCAGGTCGAGGCAGAAGCCGCAACCGACGACGCCGGCGGTGGCCATCGCCGCGAACGTCGCCAGGTGCGGGTCCAGCCGGTCCCACGAGTCGACCCTGCGCCCGAAGGACATCGAGTCCTTGAGCACGGCCGGGTGGTGCCACATCACCGCGGCGCCCTCCGGCACCTGGCCGAACAGCCTGCGGCTGAACCTCTTGAGCAGGCTCCCGTACAGGCCGGTGATCTCGGTCGGGGGGACCCGCGTGGTGCTGACCATGTCTCCTCCAGTCGTCAGTGGCTACGACATGGAGACACCGGCCGCGCTCCGGGTGTGACAGCCGGGTTGCGCGACGCTCCAGCCGGATTGCAGCGGGCCTGCAACGGTCCGGGCGCACCGTCGTCGCATGAGACGGACCTCCGCACGACGACGCGGACCGGACAGATGACCGACACGGTGCGACCGATCGACGCCGAGCGCGTGCTGCCCGGGCCGGACGGTCGCCCCACGCCGGGGGAGGGCTCCCTCGGGGCCGGTCCCCGGCTCCTGCTGGCCGCCTTCGCCCTCCTCACCGCGCTGGCGACCCACCAGCTGCTGGTCCACGGCGACGAGACCGAGCAGCACTGGGCGTGGACCATCCAGCAGCAGCCGACCGTCGCCTTCCTGGGCGGCGCCTACGCCGCCGGCTTCGTCCTGTCGGTGCTGTCCCTGCGCCAGCGCTCGTGGGAGCAGGTCCGCGTCGCGGTGGCGACGGTCACCGCGTTCACGGTCCTGACCCTCGCGGCGACGTACTGGCACGCGCACAAGCTGCACCTCACCGCCGCGGACCCCGTGGCGGAGGCGGCGGCCTGGGTCTGGGTGGCGGTGTACCTGACGGTGCCGGTGTGCGGCCTCGCCGTCCTGGTCCGGCAGCGGGGGCGCCGAGGACCCGGCCCCGTCCGCAGCCCGATGCCGGCCTGGCTGCGCGGGGTGCTCGCCGCGCAGAGCCTGGTGCTCGGCACCGTCGGCGCGGTGCTCTTCGGTGTGGGCACGACCGTCCACCACGGGACCGAGCCGATGGCGGAGTTCTGGCCCTGGCCCGTGACCCCGCTCAGTGCCCAGGTGCTGGGTGCCTGGCTGATCGCGCTGGGACTCGGCGCCGGACTGGTGATCCGGGAAGGGGACCTCCACCGGCTGCGGGTCCCGGCCATCGCGTACGCGGCCTTCGGCGCCTTCCAGTGGGCGGTCCTGCTCCGGTACCAGGACGAGATGCGGGGCGACCCGGTGCAGTGGGCCTACGCGGCGATGCTCACCGTGGTCGTCGGGACCGGCGCGTACGGCTGGTGGGCCGTCCGGCGCCCGCCGGCGTGACGGTGCGCCGGTGCGGGCGGGGCATCGCCCACCCGCACCGGCGGAACGGCGGTCAGGGGCGGCCGGGGGAGCCGTCCGACTTGGCCGGCGGGACCAGCGGGTCCGGCAGCGTGGGGTCGGTCAGCCCGGGGTCACCCGCGCCGCCCACCGGCGGGGAGGGCGGTACCACGACGTCGGCCTCCAGGGGGACGACCGGATCGACGGTGGTCCCGGTGCCGACCGTCCCGACGTCGGTGCCCCGGCTCCCGGCGCCCTGGCTCCCGGAGCCCTGGCCGCCGGAGCCCTGGCCGCCGGAGGCCTGTCCGGTCAGCTTGTCGATGCTGCTCTGCAGCTGCGGCGGAGCGGCGTCCCTGGCCTTCTCCAGCGTCTGCTGGACCTCCGGCCGGCCCATGAACCGGGTCGCGGCCTGTGCGATCTGCTCGTAGCGCTCCCGCCCGGCGCGCGTGCCGAGCACGTACCCGACACCGAGGCCGAGTGCCATTGACAGCTTGCCCATCGCGAGTCTCCAGTCGTCTCGAGTCGGCTCCCGCGGCTGTCGTCGTCGTGTCGACGTGGACGCCCGCGGTCGCCCCGGCCTGCGGACCGTCGTCCTCGGGGTCGCCGAGTCGGAACGGCCTGCCCGTAGAGGTATCGCGACAGGACTGTCCGCAAACGGCCCGGAGCGGGTACTTCGCGGACGGAGGGGCGACGTGGTGAATCCTCGCGCGGGGTACCCGACGCGGAGGAGGTCCGCGGATGCCCGACGTGGTCGTGGTGGGTGCCGGGATCGTCGGCGCCTCGGTGGCCTTCTCCGCCGCCCGCCTGGGAGCCGCGGTGACCGTCGTGGACGAGGCGCTGCCCGGGTCCGGCGCGACGGCGGAGTCGTTCGCGTGGATCGGTGCGTCCGGGATCGGAGCGGGACCGGCAGCGGCCCTGCGGCGGGCCGCCACGCGGGAGTACCGCCGGCTCGAGGCCGAGGTCCCCGGTGTCCGCGTCCGGTGGACCGGTTCGCTGTCGTGGTCGGGGACCACGGCCGCGGACGCCGCGCTCCCCGATCCCGCAGAGCAGAGGCTGGTGACCGCCGCCGAGGTGGCCGGGATCGAGCCCGGTCTGCGCCGGCCACCCGCCCGGGCGGTGCACGTCCCCGGTGACGGCGCCGTGGACCCCGTCGCCGTCACCGAGGCGCTCCTGCAGGCGGCCCGGGGACGCGGGGCCGAGGTCCGCGTGGGCACGGCGGTCACCGCGGTGCGCAGGGCGTCCGGACGGGTGGTCGGCGTCGACACCTCGGCCGGCGTCCTGCCGGCCGGCACGGTCGTCCTGGCCACCTGGGCGGACGTCCCGGTGCTGTGCGCGCCGCTGGGGGTCGACGTGCCGGTGACCCCCTCCCCGGCCCTGCTGGTGCGGTTCACCGCGCCGCGGGCCGTGGTCCGGACCCTGGTGGCCGCCCCGGAGGTGGAGGTCCGTCACGGCGCCGACGGGACGCTCCTCGCCGCCGTCGGGTACGACGGCGAGGTCACGCACGCGGACCTGGCGCGGGTCGGACGGCGCACGCTGGGCCGCGTCACCTCGGCGTTCTCCGGTGCCGACGGCGTGCGTGTGCTGAGCGTGCGGATCGGGTGGCGCCCGATGCCGGCCGACGGGGAACCGGTCGTCGGTCCCCTCCCCGGCGTCGGGGGGCTGTACCTGGCGGTGATGCACTCCGGGGTGACGCTCGCTCCCGTCGTCGGCCGACTGGCAGCTGCGGAGATCGTGACCGCCGTCGACGAGGCCGACCTGCGGGGTTGCCGTCCCGCCCGGTTCGCCCGGGCCCCGACGCGGCCGGGCGGCGGAGGACCGGGACGGGCGGGCTGACGCACGGTCAGGCACCGGTGGTGCTCCGTGACGACGCGGCAGGCGCACCCCGTGTTCACCCGGACGCCGTCTGGATGGCCTCTCCCGACACCTGCCGTGCCGCTCGCTGACGGAGGGTCCCGCGGGACCGGTGGCAGCCGCCGCCGGCCGAGCAACGGAGGACCTCTCGCATGCGCAGAAGGCACTGGGCGGCGGCTCTCGCCCTGCCCGTCGTCGGTGCGGCCGTCGTCGCACCGTCCGGGGCGAACGCCACGGACGGCCGCGGGCCGTCGGACGGGACCGGCAACATGATCTTCATCCACCCGGACGGCGCCGACGCCGCCCTGTGGGAACTGGCCCGCGCCTACTGGTACGGCCCGGACGCCACGAGCAACTGGGACCGGCTGCCCGCGGCGGTGCCCTACCGCGGGCACGCGTCGGACATCCTCACCACCTCCTCGAACGGCGGCGCCACCACGCACGCCTTCGGGTTCAAGGTGGACGCGCCGGACTCCTTCGGCACCGACTCCAGTGCCGAGGACGTGCTCGGCGGGGACGCCGAGGAGCCGCGGACGGTCAACGCCCTGTCCGGGTACGCCGGGAGCTGGCTGCGCGAGGCCGGCAACGCCGGGCACCCGATCGGCGTGGTCAACGACGGCGACGTCGCCGAGCCCGGCACGGCCGCCTTCCTCACCGAGGTGACCGAGCGGACCGACGCCTCCGCGCTGGAGATCGCCCGCCAGCTCGTCCAGGGCCGGCCCGGCTTCGACGACGCCGACCAGGACCCCGTGGTGGTCATGGGCGGCGGCGAGGACCTGTTCTTCCCCGAGGGCACGCCGGTCTGCTCGCAGGAGGAGATCGACGCGGCCCTGGCCGGCGACGGCGACCCGGTCGCCACGATCCCGACGACCTGCGTGGTACACCGCGCTCCCGGCGACACCCTCGACGACGACGGCCCCTCGGCCACCGGCGGGCTGCGTACCGACGGCCTCAACCTGGCCCAGGCCGCCGTCGACGAGGGCTACACGGTGGTCCGCACCCGCGCGGAGTTCGAGGCGCTGGCCGAGGCCGTCGAATCCGGGGACGCCGACCCGGCCGACCTCGAGGTCCTCGCGCTCTTCGCCAGCCAGGATGTCTTCAACGCCGTCTCCGAGGAGGAGCTGGTCGACGCCGGGCTGGTCGACCCCAGCGTCCCGGAGGACGCCAAGGAGACCAACCTGGTCCTCTACGGCTCCGAGCCGGGCACGCCGGGGTACCGGCCGCCGACGGCGCCGGAGATGGCGGCGCTGGCCACCACCGTCCTCGAGGCGCACAGCGAGGAGACCGGCCGGTCCTTCGCCACGGTGTGGGAGGTCGAGGGCACCGACAACATGGCCAACGCCGACAACGCGATCGGCACCCTGGTCGAGGCCCGCTGGGCCGACGAGGTGATCGGCGTCGCCCAGGAGTTCCTCGACCGGGAGCCGGCGACCACGGTCCTCACCGCGGCCGACGGCACGGCGGGCGGCATCCAGGCCTCCGCGTACAACGTCGACGAGGACGTCTCGGACGCCGTCGGGTCGGTCGACGTCAACCCCGGCAGCGAGTCGGTGGGCGTCGAGGAGCCCGAGGCCCCGCAGAACGAGCTGGACGGGCGCTACGGCCGGGGGACCGCGCCGTTCGTCACCGAGCCCGACCAGTTCGGCCAGGAGCTCGCCTTCGGCGTCGCCTGGGCCAGCACGGCCGACCTGACCGGCGGGGTGGTCACCCGGGCCGACGGGCTGGCCGCCGACGTCGTCGACGAGCGGCTCGCCGACCGGTTCGACAACGTCGACGTCTACCGGATCGCCTACCTGACCCTGTTCGGGAAGGCGCTGGCGTACCCCGACGGCCAGGTGGCCCCGACCCGTCCGGCGCCGCAGGGCACCTCGCCGGGCCGGCCCGACGAGGACGTGGTCATCGACGAGATCCCCGTCGACGAGGGCGAGCGCTCCGGCACGCCGTGACCTGACCCGACCGGCCGTGTGGCCGGGGCCCCGCCCGGGGCCCCGCCCGGGGTCCCGGCCACACGCGCCGTCAGAAGGCCTCGCCGGTCCGCCAGGCCATCTCCTGCAGGGTCAGGGTGTTGCCGTCGGGGTCGGTGATCCACGCGTACCTGACCCCACCCCCGACGTCGACCACCTCGCCGACGTCCGTGCCGCGGGCCACGAGGTCGGCCCGGGCGCGCTCGATGTCGGCGACCACCAGGTGCAGGCCCCGGACCGAGCCCGGCGCGACGTCGTCGTAGGCCGGCAGCCCCGTGCCCATGCCGATCGAGCAGGCCGAGCCCGGCGGCGTCAGCTGCACCACCCGCACGCCCTCGGCGGGCGTGACGTCGACGTCCTCGACGAAGCCGAGCCGCTCGACGTAGAAGGCCTTCGCCCGGTCGACGTCGGCGACCGGGACCGGCACCAGCTCCAGCTTCATCTCCACCGCGCCCACCTCCCTCACCGGCGGCGCCGTGCCGCCGGCAGGGGAGACCGCGCGGCGGCCCCGGGCTCATCGCTCAGGGCCGGTGGGCGTCCACCACCGTCCGCACCAGGGCGTCGCCGAGGTCGTCGGGGTCGCCCTCCAGGAGCCCGGCGTGCCGGAGCGCGGCGACGCCGTGGGTCGCCGTCCAGCACGCCTGGGCCAGGGCGAGCGCGCCGGGAGCGCGCAGGGTCCCGGCGTCGAGGCACTCCTGCGCCACGGCGAGGACCTGGCCGAACGACCGCTCCCGGCTGAGGGTCCGGGTCGCCCGGCTCGGGACGAACCCGGGGATCACCGGGCCGAACATCACCGAGAAGAAGGCCGGCTCGGCGGCGGCGAACCGGCGGTAGGCGCCCGCCAGCGTGAGCAGCCGCGCCGGGTCGCCGGCCGGTGCCGCGTCGGCCGCCAGGGCCGCGCGGACGGCGTCGCCGAGCCGGCGGAAGCCCTCGGCGTAGAGGGCGTCGGCGAGGCCGGGCTTGCCGCCGAACAGCGTGTAGACCAGCTGCGTCGAGCCGCCCGCGGCGGTGGCGAGGCGGCGCAGCGACAGCCCGTGCGGCCCCTCCTCGGCGAGCAGCCGTGCGGCGATCTCCACCACGCGGGTGCGCCGGTCGGCGTCCGGTGGCTCCGGCCACGGACCGGATGACAGTGTCATGACACTGTTATACCGTGTCCGCCATGCAGCCCTCGGTCATCGACACCGACTACCTCGTGATCGGCGCGGGTGCCACGGGCCTGGCCTTCGCCGACACGCTGGTCGAGGAGTCCGACGCGCACGTCACGATCGTCGACCGGCACGGCAAGCCCGGCGGCCACTGGAACGACGCCTACCCCTTCGTCACGCTGCACCAGCCCTCGGCCTTCTACGGCGTCGGCTCGATGGAGCTCGGCAGCGGGCGCAAGGACACCACCGGCCTGAACGCCGGGCTCTACGAGCTGGCCTCGGGACCGGAGATCAGCGGCTACTACGACCGGGTGGTCAACGCCCGGCTCGTGCCCAGCGGCCGGGTGGCCTACCACCCGATGTGCGAGTACGAGGGAGAGGGCCGGTTCCGCTCGCTGCTGTCCGGCGCCGTCACGCGGGTGCGGGTGCGCCGCAGGGTCGTCGACGCCACCTACAACGGCCCGGCGGTGCCCTCCACCCACACGCCGTCCTTCGGGGTGGCACCCGGCGTGCGGCTGGTGCCGCCCAACGCGCTGCCGGGCCTGTGGACCGACCAGGCCCCGCCCCCCGGCCGCTTCACCGTGCTGGGTGCCGGCAAGACGGCGATGGACACCTGCGTGTGGTTGGTCCAGGCCGGGGCCGACCCCGACTCGATCACCTGGGTCGTGCCGCGCGACTCCTGGCTGGTCAACCGGGTGACCACCCAGCCCGCGCCGGAGTTCTTCGACGAGGTGATCGGCGGGCAGGCCGACCAGATGGCGGCCTTTGCCACGGCCACCTCCACCGAGGACCTGTTCCTGCGGCTGGAGGCCTGCGGCGCGCTGACCCGCGTCGACCGCGAGCGCACGCCGGGCATGTTCCACCTGGCCACGGTGGCGCCCGGTGAGGTGGAGGTGCTGCGCCGGATCCGCGACGTGGTCCGCCTCGGACGGGTGCGTGCCCTGGAGGCCGGCCGGATGGTCCTCGACGACGGCGAGGTCGCCGTCGCGCCCGGCACCCTGTTCGTCGACTGCACCGCCTCGGCCGTCCGGCGCCGCCCGGTGCAGCCGGTCTTCCAGGGCGACCGCATCGTCGTGCAGATGCTGCGGCTGCCCCAGCCGGCCTTCAGCGCGGCACTGACCGCCTGGGTCGAGGCGCACCACGAGGACGAGGAGCACAAGAACCGGCTCTGCGGGCCGGTGGCCTTCCCGCACACCCTCGACGACTACGCGGGCGCGGTGCTGACGACGATGTGGAACCAGTTCCACTGGTCGCAGGACCGCGAGCTGCGCCGGTGGATCCGCGGCACCCGGCTCGACGGGTTCGGCAAGATCGTCGCCGCCGTCGACCGGGACGACGAGCACCGGCAGGCCGTCCTCGCCCGCTACCGGGAGCAGGCCGTCGCCGCGATGGGCAACCTCCCGACGCTGGCCGCCGCGGCGGGCTGACCGCGGCGCCGCCCGGCGGATCGCCCTGGCCCCGCGCCGCGGGCCGCCGCTAGGGTCGGCCGCGCCCGTGGCGACCCGCTGGCAGGCGAGGCGGCGATGACAGCACCAGCGCACGTCCGCTTCTCGGTGCTGGGGCCGCTCCGGGTCGAGGACGGTGCCGGGCCGCTCGCCGTCGGCGGGCACAAGCCGCGCACCCTGCTGGCGGTCCTGCTCGTCGCCCGCGGTGACGTGGTGCCCGCCGACCGGCTGGTCGCCGCCGTCTGGGGGGACACCCCGCCCGACGGCGCCCTGACCGCCCTGCGCGCCTACGTCTCCCGGCTGCGCGGCGTCCTCGGGACCGCCGCGCCGCTGCGGCACCAGCCGCCGGGGTACAGCCTGTCGCTCGAGGACGCGACCCTGGACGCCGCCGAGTTCGAGCAGCGGGTCCGCAGCGCCCGGACCGCCGCCGCGGCGGGGGACCACGGGCGGGCGCTGGCCGACCTCGACGCGGCCCTCGGCCTGTGGCGGGGCGACGCGCTGGCCGAGTTCGCCGACGAGGAGTTCGCCGCGCCCGAGGTCGCCCGGCTGACGGAGCTGCGCACGGCCGCCGCCGCCGACCGGGCCGACGCGCTGGTGGAGCTCGGCCGCCCGGCCGAGGCGCTGCCCGAGCTCGAGGCGCTGGTGCGTGCCCACCCGTCCTGGGAGCGGCCCGCGGTGACCCTCATGCGGGCGCGGTACGCCACCGGCCGCCAGGCCGACGCGCTCGCCGCCTTCCACGAGCTGCGGACCCGCCTCGGCGAGGAGTTGGGCGTCGAGCCCGCCGCACCGGCACGGGAGCTGTACCGGCGGATCCTCGTCCACGACCCCGCCCTCGCCGCGACGCCGTCGCCGGGCAACCTCCCGCGGCGGGCGAGCGGCTTCGTCGGCCGGGAGCGGGAGGTCGAGCGGGTGCTGGCCGCGCTGCGGGCCGGGCCGCTGGTGACCCTGACCGGCGTCGGGGGAGCGGGGAAGTCCCGGCTGGCGGTCGAGGTCGCGGCCCGGGACCGGACCCGGTTCGCCGACGGGGTGTGGCTGTGCGAGCTCGCCGCCCTCCCCGAGGGCAGCCCGGTGGGCGACGCGGTCTCCGCCGCCCTGGGCATCCGGCAGCGGTCGGGTCTGTCCATCGAGCAGACCGTCCTGGAGTACCTGCGCGGGCGCGCGCTGCTGCTGGTCGTGGACAACTGCGAGCACGTGCTGCCGCACGCGGCCGCGCTCGTCGCCGAGATCGTGCAGCACTGTCCCCGGGTGGTGGTCCTCGCCACCAGCCGGGAGCCGCTCGGCGTCGAGGGCGAGCAGGTGTGGCCGGTGCCGCCGCTGCCGCTGGAGGACGCCACCGCGCTGTTCGTGCAGCGGGCCCGGGCGGCGACGCCGGACTTCCGCCTCGACCCGGCAGCCGCCGACGCGGTGGCGGCCATCTGCGCCCGGCTCGACGGCCTGCCGCTGGGCATCGAGCTGGCCGCGGCCCGGATGCGGGTGATGAGCCCGGCAGAGGTGGCCCGCCGGCTCGACGGCGCCCCGCTGCTGGGTGGCGGGCGCGGGCCGGTGCCGCGGCACCAGAGCCTGGTGGCCGCGATCGAGTGGTCCTACCGGCTGCTCCCCGAGCCGGAACAACGGCTCTTCCGCGGCATGTCGGTGTTCGCCGGGGCGCCCGACCTGCGCGCGGTGCACCGCGTCGTCGACCCCGAGGCGACCGAGGACGACGTCCTGGACCGGCTGACCCGGCTCGTCGACCGCTCGATGGTGGAGGCCCGCAGCGGCGTGCACAGCCGCTACCGCCTGCTGGAGACCCTGCGGGCCTACGGCCGGGGGCGCACCGAGGCCGCCGGGGAGGCGCCCGGGCTGGCCCGGCGGCACGTCGTCTACCTCGTGGAGCTCGCCGAGCGGGCCGGCCGGGGACTGCAGGGTCCGGACGAGCGGGCGTGGGCGGAGGAGGCGCTCGGCGTCTACGACGACCTGCGCACCGCCTTCACCCGGGCGGCGGCCGACCGCGAGTGGGACCTGGCGCTGCGGCTGGTGACGGCCGTGCCCGAGCTGGTGCACCTGCGGGTGGGGTACGAGGCCTACGCCTGGGCCGAGCAGCTGCTGCCGGTGGTCGACCCCGGCCACCCGGGATACCCGGCCGCCGTCGGCGCTGCCGCCCGCGGCGCGTGGAATCGCGGTGACTTCCCGCACGCCGTCGGGACGGCGCGCCTGGCCGGCGACCGCAGACCCCCGCCCGGCACCGCGCGCATCGCCTACCCCGGGGACGTGCTCGCCGACGTGGCGCTCTACGAGGGCGACGTCGGCGCCGCGCTCGCGCACTACACGGCAGAGGCCGAGCGGGCCCGCGCCGACGGCGACCGCATCCGGCTGGTGTGGACGCTGTACTACGTCGCCGTCTGCCACGCGGTCGACCGCCGTCCGGAGCGCGGGCTGGCCGCCGCGCGGGAGAGCCTCGACGTCGCGGAGGCGACGGCCAACCCGACGGCGCAGTCGATGGCCCGCTACGCGCTCGGGCTGGTGCTGAAGAAGTCCGACCCCGACCGCGCCCTGGCGCTCTTCGACCAGGCGGAGGAGCTGGCCGCGGCGGTGCGGAACTTCTGGTGGCAGGGCATCGCGATGATGGAGGCGGCGGCCACGCGTGCGGTGCACGGCGACCCGGCGGTGGCCGCGCGGGCGCTGGACGCCGTCCTCGCGCACTGGGACCGGGTCGGTGACGCCACCCAGCAGTGGCTCAACCTGCGCTACGTCGCCCGGCTGCTGCACCGGGTCGACGCGACGGCGGACGCCGTCGTCCTGCACGGCCACCTCCTGGCCGCCGGCAAGCCCTCGCCGCTCGGCCCGCCCGGACCGGACGTGCCGGTCGCCGCCGACGTGCGGGCGGTCGAGGCCGCCGCCGTCGCGCACGCGCGGGCGGCGCTGGGCCGGATCGCGGCCGGCCGGGTCCCGTCCGGTCGTGCATGACTGCTGCATCCCGGGTGCAGCCGGCCTGCAACGCGGTGGGACGACGGTCGTCGCGCGGGACGACCCGCACGACCACGAGGAGCAGACCGATGACCGACACCGTCGACGCGACCACCACCGACCGCGCCCTGAAGACCCGGCACCGCGCGATGTGGGCGCTGGGCGACTACGCCGCCGTGGCCCGGGACGTCATCCCCGAACTGGGGCGCGTCCTGGTCGACGCGGCCGGGGTCGGCCGCGGCGAACGGGTGCTCGACGTCGCCGCGGGGACCGGCAACGCCGCGATCCCCGCCGCCCTGACCGGCGCCGAGGTCGTGGCCTCCGACCTCACCCCGGAGCTGTTCGCGGCCGGGCGGGAGGCGGCGGCCCGCCAGGGGGTGGAGCTGGCGTGGGAGGAGGGCGACGCCGAGGCGCTGCCCTACGCCGACGCGAGCTTCGACGTCGTCCTGTCCTGCGTCGGGGTGATGTTCGCGCCGCACCACCAGCAGGCCGCCGACGAGCTGGTGCGCGTCTGCCGTCCCGGCGGCCGGATCGGCCTGGTCAGCTGGACGCCGGAGGGCTTCGTCGGCGAGATGTTCCGCACGATGCGGCCCTACGCGCCCCCGCCGCCCCCCGGCGCCCAGCCGCCGCCGCTGTGGGGCGACGAGGAGCACGTGCGGGAGCTGCTGGGCGACCGGGTCACCGACGTCGTCGCGCGCCGGAAGACCGTGACGGTCGCCGGCTGGGAGACGCCGGAGGCCTGGCGGGACTGGTGGAAGTCGGTCTACGGGCCGACGATCGCGACCTACCGCAACGTCGCGGGTGACCCCGAGCGGACCGCGGCCCTCGACCGCGACCTCGCCGCGCTGGCCGAGCGGTACGACCGCGGGACCGGGACGGCGATGGAGTGGGAGTACCTGCTGCTGACCGCGCGGCGCGCCTGATCCGCCGGGCCGGGTGACGTCGGCCGGCCGGCGTCACCCAGCGGCGGCGCCGGCCTGCTCGGCGAACCGGCGCTGGGCGTCCTCCAGCGCCGCGATGGCCTGGGCCCGACGCTCCCACCCGCGGGTCGTGGCCGACTTCTCCGGCGCCAGCGCCTCGTAGATCTCGAAGAAGTGCCAGATCTCGGCGATCTGGTGGATGGGGACGTCCTCGAGCTCCTGCAGGTGCGTCATCCGCGGGTCGTGCGCCGGCACGCACAGCAGCTTGGCGTCGGGGCCGCGCTCGTCGTTGACCCAGAAGACGGCGATGACCCGGGCGCGCACCAGGCAGCCGGGGAAGGTCGGCTCGCCGAGGAGCAGCAGCGCGTCGATCGGGTCGCCGTCCTCGGCCAGGGTGTCCGGGACGAACCCGTAGTCGCCGGGGTAGCCGGTGGCGGTGAACAGCGTGCGGCGCAGCCGGATCCGGCCGAGCCGCTGGTCGTACTCGTACCTGTTCCGCGAGCCCTTGGGGACCTCGATGACCACGTCGGTTTCCACGGCACCTCATCTCGCGGTGGGACGACCGGGAGCGACCCTCGCCGAGCGCCCGGCCCACGTCAAACCGGGCGCCGGCCGGGTCAGCCGGAGACGGCGGTCACGACGGCGGTGACCCGGCGGGCCCGGGTCTCGGGCTTTTTCGCCTCGACCACCGACCGCACGTGCTCCTTCCGGTGGCTGGGCGCCAGCCGGTCGAAGGCGTCCCGCACGCCCGCCGCCGCGAGCGCCCCGGCCAGGTCGGGCGGCACCTCCACGGTGCGCTCGGCGGTGTCGACGGCGATCAGCACGTCGACGGTGTCACCGGCCTCGACGCCGAGGGCGGTCCGCCGCTCCCTGCTCAGCCCGACGAGGTTCTCACCGCCCATCCGCGCGAGCCGGCCCTCGACGGTCACCGGGCCGATCGTGAGCCGGACGGGGAACGCGCGGCCGGCGCCGAGGCCGGCCACCTGCTCGTCGGTGAGGACGATCGCCGCGGCCGGCCCGCGGGGCTCGAGCGTCGTCGTCAGTCGCAGTTCGCTGGGCACGCGCCCAGCCTGGCGTCCCCGGCGCGGCGGGGGAAGCCACCGCGCGGGTGGTGCTCAGCCCGGCGAGGTGACCGTGACCGCGCCGGGGACCCCGTCGCCGAGGAAGGCGGCCAGCGCGCTGCCCTCCGCCTCGACCTCGGTCCGTTCGGCGGCGGTGAGCGGGCGCAGCGGCGCGACCGCCACCGCGACGCCGCCGTCGTCGCGGGCGGCACTCGTCCAGGTGGCCGCCACGAAGCCGTCGACCAACACCACCCGTGCCCCGGCGACGCTGAGACCGCGGTGCTCGTCGGCGATCACGCGCGAGCGGTCGTCGTAGCCGAGGACGGCGTTGTCGAACGCCGGGAGGAAGCGCACCGGCGCGGGGAGGTCGCCGTCGGGCAGCGGCGCGTCGAGGACGTCGAGCAGCTCCCGCCCCCGCTCGTCGCGGAACGACCGCAGCTGCGGCCGCAGCCGGGCCACCACCGCCGGCAGCCCGCTGAGCCCGCACCAGGCGCGCAGGTCGGCGCTCGACGCCGGCCCGTACGCCCGCAGGTACCGCAGCACCAGCGCGTCGAGGACGTCGTCGTACGGCCCGTCGGCGAGGTCGCGCCCCAGCCAGGCGCGCACGGTCGTGTTGCGGGCCGGGGCCTGCTGCCGCCACAGCCCGCGCGGCGGTGTCTGCACCAGCGGCACCAGGCTCGACAGCGCGTCGCCGAGGTCGCGGGGCAGCGGGTCGGGCCACCGCTCGGCCAGGAGCCGGCCGACCTCCGGCAGCAGCCGCGGCTCCTGCTCGAACAGCGGCTCCCCGGCGGCGGCCAGCTCGTCGAGGTCGACACCCGGCAGCCGGCGCCCGAGCACCCCGGTCATGCGCGCGACCAGCATCGACCCGTGCACCGGCCGCAGGTGCAGGCAGTCCTCGGCGGTGACCAGGTGCAGCGTGCGGCGCATGAGCTGTGTGCGGACGACCCGGCGCCCGAGCAGGAGCTCGGCGAGCGGGCCCGGCGTGAACCCGGCCAACCGCGACCACAACCCGACGTAGGGCTCCTGCGGCTCCTGCGCCTGCAGGCCGACGAGGTGGTCGACGGCGTCGAACGCGTCCCGCCCGTCGCGCCGCAGCAGCAGCTGGCGGGCGAGCGTGGCGCGGTTGAGCGCGCGCCGGTCGAGCACCTCGGCTCCCCGGCGTGCGCCCACGCCCCTGTCTACCGCGGTGGGCCGACCGTTGTCAGGCGGCCAGCGGGTGGTGGCGGCAGCGGCCGCCGTCGGTGGCCCGGGCGGCGCACGGCGCACCGGCCTTGGTGACCCCGCCGCTGTCGCCGCAGCGGGCCGGGCCGGCCGGCCGCGCGGGCTGCTCGACGACCAGCGCCGGGCGGGGGAAGGCGAGGACGACGGCGTCCGGCGCGGCGACCGGGGCGGGCTCGGCGGCGACGGGGACGGCGGGAGCCGGAGCCGGACGGCCGGCGCGGCGGTGCAGGGCCGAGGCGGCGGTGACCCCGGCGGTGAAGGCGGCGAGGGCGGTGGCGACGTGGCTGGCGCGCATGTCCCCCTCATCGGCCGGGCGGGTCCGGGCCGGGACGCGGGAGCCCCACCCGTCCCACCCGCCGCAGGCGATCACGGCAGGTGGTTGTGCACTCCGACCAGGGGTAACGCACGTCCCGTCCGTCCTGCGACTGAGGAGGCGAGCGATGACCACCAAGGTGGAGAAGTCGATCCAGGTCGACGTACCGGTGCACACGGCCTACGACCAGTGGACCCAGTTCGAGGACTTCCCCCACTTCATGGGCGGGGTGAAGGAGGTCCGCCAGCTCGACGACCGGCGCCTGCACTGGGTCGCGGAGATCGCCGGTGTCCGCCGGCAGTGGGAGGCCGCGGTCCTCGAGCAGGTGCCCGACCAGAAGGTCGCCTGGGCCGCCACGGAGGGCGCGACCAACGCCGGCGCCGTCCGGTTCGAGCCCGCCGGGGCCGGATCCACGATCGTCTACCTGGAGCTGGAGTACGAGCCCGAGGGCGTCGTCGAGCAGGTCGGCGACAAGCTCGGCATCGTCGAGCGGCAGGTGCGGTCCGACCTCGAGCGGTTCAAGAACCTGGTCGAGAGCCAGGGCTACGCCAGTGGCGCGTGGCGCGGGTCGATCAACGAGGACCTCGACGTCGGCACCCCGACCGCCGAGACCGCCTTCCAGTCCCACGGCGACAGCGGCAAGGCCGGTGTGTCGGGCAAGGTCGTCGCCGGCGCGGCGGCGGCCGTCGCCGGGGTCGCGGCCGCCGCGGCCGCCGCGGCGACGTCGTCGTCGGGCGAGCAGCGGTCCCAGCCCGCGCCCGCACCGGAGCAGCGGCCCGAGGGCGTCGTCCAGCCGGAGGAGGTCACCGTCGTCGACCAGCCGCCGCCGGACGCGGTGGTGCGCGACGACGTGCTCGTCCCGGAGTCCGACGCCGAGGGTTACACCAGCACGACGTCGACGGAGGGCGTCGAGCGCACGGTGCGCGGCGACGGCGACGACCCGATGATCGGCGGCGGCAGCCGCTGACCGACGAGCCGGCCGGGTGCCCGCGTGGAGCGGGCACCCGGCCGGTTGCGGTCAGGCCTGGCCGGTGACGCGGCCGGTGACCCGGCCGGCGGCGCGCTGGATCTGCTCGTAGTCGCCGTAGCCGGCGCCCACCACGTAGCCCGTGCCCGCGCCCAGCCCGAACGCGGTCAGCCGCACCAGTCGCTTGCCCTTCTTCTTCAGCCGGTGGCCGGCCTCGGCGACCTCCTCGGGCACCGACCCGACGGCGCGCTCGGCCCGCATCGCCGCCCGCAGCCCGGTCTGCCCGAGCTCGGCCCCGGCCTCGGCGGCCCGCGACACCGCCGTGGCGGCCAGCTCACCTCCGGCCGCGAGCGCCTGACGCGCCACGCCGGCGCCCTCGTCGGCCACCTGCCGCAGCGCCGCGCCCGTGGTCGCCACCAGGGGAGCGGCCGCGAGGGCCCCCCTGCGGGTGGCCCCGAGGACCTGCGCCGCGACGTTCGCGGCGGCCGGCCCGGCCGCCGCCGTGCCACTGCGGGTGACGTCGAGGACCTGGTGGGCGGCGGTGGTCACGGCCGGCCCCACACCGGCGGCGCTCGTCCGGGCCGCCTCCCGCGCCTGCTGGGTGGCGCTCAGCACGACCGGACCGACGCCGGCGGCGCCCGCCCGGGCCGCCTCGCGCACCTGCTGGGTCGCGCTCAGCACCGCCGGTGCCACCCCGGCCGTCGCCTGCTGCAGCCGGGCCCGCCCCGTGACCGGGACGGCGCGCGCCCGGCGGCCGGCCTTCCTCGCCTTGCGGCCGGCCTTCCTCGCCTTGCGGCCGGCCTTCCGGCCGGCCTCGGCCGTGGTGCGCCCGGTGCTCCGCCTCGCCCGCCGCGCGCTGCGCGAGAGCCGGGCGGCCGGCTGCTGCCGGCGCCGCACCGTGGCGAAGCCGATCGCACCGGCGCCCAGCAGGGCCGCCACGACCGCGGCGATCCGCCCGGCGCCGGCCCCACCGCCCGCGGTGCTGTCCGCGCGGCCGAAGTCCCGGTCGCCGGGCTGGGCGACGGGCGGCGGCGGAGTCGGCGGCAGCGCCTCCTCGTCGGCCGTGGGCAGGGCCGCGGCGGGCGTCGGGACCGTCGAGGTCGTGTCGGCCGCCGTCGTGGCGGTCGTGGTCGTGGAGGTCGTGGTCGTGGCGGTCGGCTCGGCGCCCTCCGCGGGCAGCAGCGTGTCGGAGGTCGCCGTCGTCGCCTCGATCCCGTAGTGGCGGTAGAGCGCCTCCTCCTGGTCGGTGGTCAGCTCCCGGCTCTCGCCGTAGCGCGGCGCGCCGTCGACCAGGCCGCGCTCGACGGCCACCTGCACCCGCCCGCCGTCGCCGGTGGCGCCCACGAGCGGGACGACGACGGTGGCGCCGGCGTGCTCGGCGTAGAGCCACTCGGGCCGGCCGGTGTCCTCGTCGGCGAGCAGGTGCGTCACCGTGCCGATCTCGTTGCCGTCGCGGTCCACGACCGGCCTGCCGACCCAGTCGATCACCTGTTCCCGTTCGGGCAGTGTCATGGCGCTGTCTCCCCACCTCGTGGCCGGACCCCGGTGGCCCGGCTGAACCGCGTTCGACCGCCCTACCCCGCGACCTGCGCGCCAACCGACGGAGGCCGTCGGCTGCTCAGCGGGGCCGGCGCCCGACGATCGACGACACCAGCAGCAGCTTGACCAGCCAGTCGCCGGCGTGGATCGCCGCCTGCTCCCAGGGCACCTTCTCGTGGACCACCGACCCGGTCAGCAGCACCACCGGGAAGGCGGCCCACAGACCGGCGCCCAGGGCGAGCGCCTCGCGCGGGCCGGACGCGGGCAGCCGGTCGGCGAGCAGCGACACCGCCGTGGCGACGACGCCGGTGCGGACCAGCTCGACCGGCGCGACCACCGCGGGCGACGGGCCGGGCGTGGCGTAGGCCTCGTCGAGCCGGGCGAGCCGGGAGCCGAACGCGGCGTACCAGGCGGAGCTGGCGACGAACGACGCCCCGGCCGCGGCGGCCACCCGCGCGGCCCTCACGACACGTCCCGCCGGCCGACCGCGCTCCTCGCCTGCAGTCCCGTGCCGGACCACTCGTCCACGTCAGCCTCCTCGGGTCGCCGTCGAGGGAGACCGGCCCGTGCCGCAGGACTGATCGGTGCCCCACCCCACGGACCGGTCGTCAGTAGCGCATGGCCTCGCGGACCTCGCGCAGCGACGGGTTGGTCAGGTAGCGCCCGCGGACGACGACGGTGGGGGAGACCTCCCAGCCCTGGGGGTGCCGCGCCCGGACCTCCGCGGCCGCCTGCGGGTCGTCGGCGAAGCTGACGGACCGGTGCGGCAGCCGGGTGAGCCGCATCTTCGCCCGCAGCTTCGTCGAGTAGGGACACCCCGGCTTGTGGTAGACGACGACCGGCTCGTCGGTCATGGCCCCTCCTGCCCTGCGCATCGGGCCCCCGCTGCCCGAACGGTGGCAGCCGGACGGCCCGCCGGGCAAGCCCTCACCCGTCCCCGTCCGGCGGGGTGAACTGGCTGACGGTGAACTCCGCCCCCTGCGGGTCGCGGAGCAGCGCGTCTTCGCCTGGGTGCAGCGGGTCCGCGACGACGGTGCCGGCGTCTGGGCCGTCGTCGACTCGCTCGACCCGCAGGAGACCCGGGACCTGGTGGGCCACCTGCTGGCCTACCCGTGCGCCCTGACCACGGCCCAGGACGGCGCCGTGTCCGCCCTCGACGCCCGCTTCGGCGCCGAACCGCAGATGCCGGCCGAGCGCCGCCTGGCGCTGCTGCACTCGTGGCTGCACGCGCTGCCGCTGGGCAGGTCGGGGCTGGCCGAGGTCATCCGCGGCATCGACGAGGCCGACGCGGCCTGAGCCACCACCGACGACTCCCGGCCGCTCCGGGGGTCGGAGCGGCATGGACCCCGACGCCAGGTTCACCGCGCCCCTCGAGAAGGACGGCGCCTTCACCGCGACCTGCATGCCGTCGGGGGAGGGGCCGCACTGGCCGCCGCTGCGGAAGGCGATCTGCCAGGCGATCGGCAAGGACGCGGCCGGTCAGGAGGTCCCGGTCCACCTGCAGCAGCGGTTCTCCTGAGCGCAGTAGTGGGGGGGGGGGGGGGGGGGGGGGGGGGGGGGGGGGGGGGGGGGGGGGCGGCCGCGCCCGCGGCCCCCGGCCGCGGCGGGCGGGGCGCCCGCCGCCCCACGGCCGGCCCCACTCCGCCGCGCCGGG
>NZ_JBJGYX010000031.1:0-53577 GCF_054050195.1 Geodermatophilus sp. SYSU D00710 | reverse complement strand
CGCCCCCCCCGCGGCCCGCCGCCGCCCCCCCCCCCCCCCCCCCCCCCCCCCCCCCCCCCCCCCCCCCCCCCCCCCCCCCCCGCCCCCCCCCCCCCGCTGGTGGCGCTGGTGGAGGCCACGCCCGGGCCGCTGCGCGGGTGGACCACGTACGACGTCCCCCGCGTGGAGCACTGGCACCGGGGGCGCACGGTGCTGGTCGGGGACGCCGCGCACGCGACGTCGCCGGCGGCCGGGCAGGGCTCGTCGCTGGCGGTCGAGGACGCCGTCGTGCTCGCCCGCTGCCTGCGCGACCTGCCGGTCGACGAGGCGCTGCGGACCTTCGTCGGCCTGCGCCGGGCGCGCGCGGAGCGGGTCGTCGCGCAGGGCTTCGCCACCAGCAGCGCCAAGTCGCCCCCGGCCGTGGGCCGTCTCGTCCGCGACCTGGTGATGCCGCTGGTGCTGCGCCACCGCGACCCGACGGCCTGGATGCGGGCCCACTCGGTCGACTGGGACGCACCCGCCGTGCCCGCGCCGGTCCCGGCGGGCTGACGTCCGCGGCGGCGCGTGTGGCGGCGGCCCCGGGCGGGCACCGGGGAGCCGTCGGCACGGCCCGCCGGACGGGCGGGTCGGAGAGACGAGGAGGCGGTCGTGGGCGGCACCGATCCGGGCGAACAGCCGGGGACCCAGCCGGGCACCGAGGACGAGGGCTCGCACGCCAGCGTGGGCCAGGACCCCGCGCGGGAGGGCGGCGGCCGCACCGGCGGGGAGACGTCGGTCGACGAGGCGATGGGCCAGGAGGCCGAGCCGCAGGGCTGAGGGGAGCCCGGCCGGGTCAGCGCCCGGCGGGCGGCGCCGACCGCGGGATGGCCAGGGCCGCGACCAGCCCCGCCGCCACCACCGCCGTGCTGACCGCGAAGGCCACCTGGTAGGAGGCGACGTCGGTGAGCCAGCCCGCCACCAGCGGGCCCGCGACCGCGCCGAGGTCGGCCGACATCTGGAACACCGCCACGACCCGGCCGCCGCGGGCCGGGCTCACGTCGCCGACCAGGGCCGCCGGCACGCTGGCCAGCAGCGAGGCGGCCAGCCCGTACGTGGCCATCGACAGCAGGAACGCCCCGGTCGCGGGCGGCAGCACCAGGACCGCCATCGCCGCGGTCCCGACCGCCGCGCCCAGCACCAGGCTCGGCCGGCGGCCCCAGGTGTCGGCCAGCCGGCCCGAGCGCAGCAGACCCAGCGCCTGCGCCGCCGACCCGGCCAGCAGCCCGGCCCCGGCCCAGGCCGCGGTCCGCCCGAGCTCCTCGGTCACGTAGAGGGGGACCAGCGAGTTGCGGACGCCGAAGAGCACCCAGCCGATGCCCAGGTTCGCCACCAGCGCCGCGACGTAGGCCCGGGAGCGCAGCGCGGCCCGCAGCGGCAGCGGCCGGTCGGACAGGTCGGGCGCCGCGGCCGCCACGCCGACGCCGTCGTCGTCGGGGGACCGCAGCAGCACCATCGCCACCGCGCCGGCCACCAGCAGGAACCCGGCGTAGAGGAGGAACGGCAGCCGCGGGGACAGGGTGGTGAGCAGGCCGCCGGCCGCGGGCCCGGCGATGCCGCCGAGGATGAACCCGCCCTGGTAGGTGGCCGCCGCGCGGCCCCGGTGCGTCGGCGGCGACACCCGCAGCAGCAGCGCCAGCGCGGCCACGGTGAACATGGCGCTGCCGATGCCGCCCGCGGCGCGCAGCGTCAGGAAGACGGGGAACGACGTCGCCAGCCCGGCCAGGCCGGTGGTCAGCGCGACCAGCACCAGCCCGGCGGCGAGGACCAGCCGTTCCCCGAGCCGCTCGACCAGCGAGCCCCCGCCGAAGGCGGAGACGAAGCGGAAGAAGGCGAACGCGCTCACGGCCAGGCCGACGGCGGTCGTCCCCACGCCGAAGGAGCGGGCGAACAGGGGGATGGCCGGCGCGACGATGCCGAAGCCCAGCGCGACGACGAAGGCGACGACGGCCAGGACGCCGACCTCGCGGGGGAGCTCGCCCGCCCCCCGTCGCCGCACGCGCCCGATGCTGTCAGGTCGCCCGGCGTGCCTGCCCGCCGGACCCCGGGTACCGGGGGACTGTGCCCACCCGCCGCCAGGTGCTGGGGGCCGCCGGCGCCGGGCTGCTGGCCGGGTGCGGCGTGCGGTCGCCCACCGCGACGCCGGAGGCCGGGGACCCGGCCGTCCTGACCGCCCGCCCGACCGCCCGGCCCACCGGGCCGCCGCCGCTCCCGGGCACCCGCCCGCTCGGGCTGGAGGAGACCCGCGACCCCCTGCTGCACGTCCCGGCGGCCGGGGTCCCCGGGCCCGCCCCGCTGGTCGTCGTCCTGCACGGGGCGGGCGGCGACGCCGAGGCAGGGCTCGGGCTGCTGCGCGGGCCGGCCGACGAGCGGGGGCTGCTGCTCCTCGCGCCGGCCTCCCGCGGCGCGACCTGGGACGCCGTCTCCCGGGGCTACGGGCCCGACGTGGCCGTGCTCGACCGGGCGCTGGCCGCCGTCCTCGGGACCGTCCCGGTCGATCCCGGGCGGATCGCCGTCGCCGGGTTCTCCGACGGCGGGTCCTACGCGCTGGGCCTCGGGCTGGCCAACGGCCGGCTGTTCCGGCGGGTGCTGGCGTTCTCGCCGGGGTTCGTGCCCCCGGGGCCGCGCACCGGCCGGCCGGCGGTGTTCGTGTCCCATGGGACCGCCGACGACGTGCTGCCCATCGACCGCACCGGCCGGGAGGTCGTCCCCGCCCTCCGCGACGACGGGTACGACGTCACCTACCGGGAGTTCGACGGTGGCCACGGCGTCCCGCCCGAGGTCGCCGAGGAGGCCGTCGCGGGGCTGGTGTGACCCCGGGGTGCGTGCAGCGCCCGCGGCTGGTTGGCTCCCGGCCCGTGACCACGACCGGCGGGACCACGACCGGCGGGGCCACGACCGGCGGGGACGCGACCGGCGGGGACACCGGCGCGGACCCGGCGCCGCCCGGCAAGCCGCTGCCCGACGTCGTCGCGCCGGACCTCGACGTCCTGTTCTGCGGGATCAACCCGTCGCTGACGTCGGCCGCCCGCGGGCACCACTTCGCGCGGCCGGGCAACCGGTTCTGGCCGGCGCTGCACCTGGCCGGGCTCACCCCCCGGCGGCTGGCGCCGGAGGAGGACCGGGAGCTGCTGCGCTACGGGCTCGGGGTGACCAACCTGGTCGACCGGCCCACCCGGACGGCGGCCGAGCTCACGCCCGCGGAGCTGGGGGCGGGTGCGGCGGCGCTGGGCGACCTGGTGGCGCGGTACCGCCCGCGCGTCGTGGCGGTGCTGGGCATCACGGCCTGGCGGCTGGCCACCGGCCGGCCCCGCGACGGGTGGGGCCGCCAGGACGCCGCGATCGCCGGCGCGCAGACGTGGGTGCTGCCCAACCCCAGCGGGCTCAACGCCCACTTCCAGCTGGCCGACCTGGCCCGCCTGTACGCGGGCCTGCGGCCGTGACTCAGCCGGCGGCCGCCGCGGTGCGGGCCTGCTCCGCCAGCCGGCCGACCAGGGCCACCGCGCCACCGAGGTCGAGACCGGCACCCTCGGCCTGCGCGGCGACCAGCTCGTCGGCCGGCAGCGCCGCCCGGGTGGCCGCCACGTAGCGCTGCCCGTCCACCGGGTCCATCCGCAGCGGGTCGTAACCGACCAGCCGGGCGTTGGCCTGCACCGCGCCGAGCAGCACCCCGGCGGCACGCGGCTCCCCGGCCGCGGTGGCCGTGCCGACGGCGGCCAGCAGCCCGGCGAGGGTGCCGGTGAGGTCGCCCTCGCGGTGGGTGAGGTCGAGCATCTGCCACAGGTCCGCCAGCGCCTCGGCCGGCCGGCCCACGTCGGTGAGCACCTTGGCGCGGATCCACAGCACCGACGAGTGCGCCCACGAGTGGCCCAGGTCGACCGCGAGCCGCTCGGCGCGGGCGAGGTGGTCCAGCGCGCCGTCGACGTCGCCGGCGACCCGGGAGAACTGGCCGAGCGTCATCGCGATCTCGACCTGCACCCACTCGATGCCCGACGCCTGCGCCAGCTCCAGGCCGCGGGCGATGTCGTGCGGCGTCTGCCCCTCGGGGTCGGGCTGGCCGGTCAGCGCCCGCACGAAGCCGCGCAGGACCAGCGCGAGGGCGAGCACGCCGTCGGACTCGTCGGTGGCCGCGGTGACGATCTCGTTGGTCCGCGCCCAGATCGAGGGGACGTCGCCGGAGAGGTAGGCGAGCAGTGCGTCGCCGAGCAGGGCGCCGCTGCGCACCCGCGGCGGCGCGTCCAGCGTCGCCTCCAGCGCCGCGGCCAGCCAGCGGCGGCCCTCGGCGACGTGCCCGCGGCGGTACCACCACCACGACAGCGCCGAGCCGATCCGCAGCGCGAGCTCGCCCTGGCCGGTGGCCAGCGCGTGCCCGAGCGCGGCGCGCAGCGCGGGCTGCTCGGTGTCGAGCCGGCGCGCGCTGGCGGTCCACTCCGGACGGCGCAGCGTGGGCTCGAGCCGCTCGCCGAGCTCGACGGCGAAGCCGGTCAGCCGGTCGCGCAGCCGCCGCGACTGCGCCTCGTCGAGGCCCTGCTCGGCGTACTGCCGCAGCGTCTCGAGCATCCGGTAGCGGCCGGCGCCGTGGTCGAGCTCGACCAGGGACTTGGCCACCAGCACGCGCAGCAGTTCGAGCGCGCCGCCGTCGACCTCCGGCCCGGCGACGGCCTCCACCAGGTCGGGGCCGAAGGTGCCCGGCAGCACCGCCACGGCGCGGTAGACCGCCAGCTCCGGCGGCGAGAGCAGGTCCACGCTCCACTGCACCGTCGCCGCCAGCGTGCGCTGGTGCGGCACCGCGGTCCGCCAGCCGCCCGAGAGCAGGGCGAACCGGTCGTCGACCCGGCCGGCCACCTCCGCCAGCGGCAGCGTGGTCAGGCACGCGGCGGCCAGCTCGACGGCCAGCGGCAGCCCGTCGAGGGCCGCCACCAGCTCGCGGACCTGCGCCAGGTCCTCCTCCGACGGGTCGGCCAGGTGCGGGGCGACCAGCCGGGCGCGGTCGAGGAACAGCCGCTCGGCGTCGCTGCCGGGGGCGCCGGCCGGCATCGGCCCGCAGGGCAGCACCGCCTCGCCGGGCAGGCCCAGCGGCTCGCGCGAGGTGGCCAGCACGCGCAGCTCCGGGCAGCGCGGCAGCAGCTCGGCGCAGACGGTCGCGGCCGCCTCGACCACGTGCTCGCAGTTGTCCAGGACCAGCAGCAGCGGCCGGTCCTGCACGGCGGTGGCGACGGCGCCCAGCGGGTCGCCGCCGGCGAGGGTGACGCCCAGGACGGTGGCCACCTGCGCGGCGACCAGGTCGGGGTCGGTGACGCCGGCCAGCTCGACCAGCGCGGCCGGCGGGGCGTCGGCCGGCCGCCGCCGGGCGGCCTCCAGCGCCAGCCGGGTCTTGCCGCTGCCGCCGGGGCCGACCAGCGTGACCAGCCGCTGCCCGGCCAGCGCCGCGGCCACCTGGGCCAGCTCGCGCTCGCGGCCGACGAACGCGGTCAGCGGCACCGGCAGCGGGCCCAGCGGCCGGACCGCGGGCCGCTCGGGGGCGGGCGGCGCCGGGGCCGCGGCGGGCGCGGCCGGCGTGGGGCGGGTCCGGCCGGCGCCGGCCAGGGCGGGGTCCTGGCGCAGGATCTGGCCGTGCAGGGTCTGCAGCGCCCGGCCGGGGTCGACGCCGAGGCCGTCGGCGAGCAGCCGCCGGCCCTCCTCGTAGACCTCCAGCGCCTCGGCCTGCCGGCCGCACCGGTACAGCGCCAGCATCAGCGAGGCGCGCAGGCCCTCGCGCAGCGGCTCGGCCCGCAGCAGCTCCCGGACGTCGTCGACGATCTCGGCGTGCCGGCCCAGGCGCAGGTCCAGCTCGGCGGCGAGCTCGCGGGCGGCCAGCCGCAGCTGCTCGAGCCGCTCGGACTCCTCGACGGCGAAGGTGGCCGACACGTCGGCGTAGGCGGGACCGCGCCACAGCGCCAGGCCCTCGGTGACCGCCTCCCGCGCCTGCTGCACCTCGTCGCGCGCGGCCCGGTCGCGGGCGGTGCGCAGCAGCTGCACGAACCGGACGGCGTCGACGTCCTCCGGGGCGACCTCGAGCCGGTAGCCGGGCTCCCGGGTGACCAGCAGCGTCCAGCGGCCGCCGGTGACGTCGGGCTCGAGCTCGCGGCGCAGCCGGGACACGATCGACTGCAGCGTCGCCGACACCGCCGCGGGGGGCTGGCCGCTCCACACGCGGTCGACGAGCAGGTCGACCGGCACGGTGCGGCCCGGGTCGACCAGCAGCGCGGCGAGGACCGCGCGGTGCTTGGGGGACTGGGGGGCGAGGAGGGAGCCGTCGCGCCGGACCTCCACGGGTCCCAGCACGCGGAACGAGGTGCCGGTCATCGCGCGGGAGCCTAGGATCCGGAACCCCGCCGTGGTGCTGTAGCCACTCCATCGAGTCGGTTCCGTGACCTGCTGACCTGGCGCCCAAGCGCCCGGCAAGGGGACAGCAAGGACGGCGGACGACCCTCCTGGGGCACCGTCGCCCCGCACCCTGGAGACCTCCCGTGACGTCCGGAACCGTCCTGCCCGCCGTCCTCCCGCCCGACCTGTCGGCCGCCCTGCGGTCCCGGCTCACGCCCGGGGCCGGGCTGAGCGAGGGGTCGGTGGTGCAGGTGGCCGAGGCCGCCGACGTCGTCGCGGCCGTGCGGCTGGCCGGCCGGCACGGCGTCGCGCTCGCCGTCGAGGGCCCGGGGCGCGGCACCGCCCCGGCGCGCCGGCTGGTGGTCGACCCCGCGGGCCTGGCGGAGGTGACCGTGTCGCCCGCCGGGTGGGCGCGGGTGGGTGCCGGCGTGCGCTGGCGCGACCTGGCGGGGGAGGCGGGCCGGCGAGGCCTGACCCCGCTGACCGGCGCGTCGGCGGCCGAGCGGGTGGCCGACACGGTGACCGGGGGCGGCGTCGGGCCGCTGGCGCGCACCTACGGCCTGGCCTGCGACCGGGTCCGCGCGGTGGAGCTGGTCACCGGCGACGGCGCGCTGCGGCGGGTCACCCCCACCGAGGAGCCCGAGCTGTTCTGGGGCGTGCGCGGCGGCGGCGCGGCGCTGGGCGTGGTGACCGCCGTCGAGCTGGACCTGCTGGCCGCCGGCCCGCGCTACGGCGGGCAGCTGCGCTGGGCCGCGTCCGACGCCGCGCGGGTGTTCGACGCCTGGCGCGCGTGGACGGCGACGCTGCCGTCGCAGGCGGGCACCTCGCTGCTGCTGACCCACCCGCGGCACGGCGAGTGCGGGGTGACGGTCCGGTTCGCGTGGGCCGGGGACACCGAGGACGGCGTCGAGGTGCTCGACGGGCTGCTGCGCCCGCTGGCGGCCACCGTCCGCCCCCTGGACTCCGAGATCGCGCCGCGCGGGCCGGCCGGGCTGGCCACGCGGGACCAGGAGCCGGGCACCGGCTCCTCGCTGCTGCCCACCCGGATCTCCGACAGGGCGGCCGCGGCGCTGCTGCGGGCCGTCCGCGGTGCCCGGCCGCGCACGGTGGAGGTGCGGCTGCTCGGCGGGGCGCTGGGCTGGGTGCCCGAGCGGCCCAGCGCCGTCTGCCACCGCGACGCCCGGCTGGCGGTCCGGCTCGTCGGGGGCACCGGCGCCGAGGACCGGGCGGCCACCCGGGCCTGCGCCGAGGAGCTGGCGGCCGCGTTCGGTGCCGACCTCGCCGGCCGGCCGCCGGCCCACGGCTTCGCCGCGGTGCCCGACGTGCTGGCCCGCACGCCCACCGGGCCGGTCCGCGAGCGGCTGGCCGCGCTGGCGGCCGGCGCCGACCCGCACCGCATCCTCGAGGGCGCCGTCCCGGGGGACCGGCGCGGCGCCTGAGCCCCGGCCGGGCGGGCGCGCCGACCCCGTCCCGCGGTGCCCGACCTCACCCCGCAGCGCGGGGCCGGGCACCGCGCGGTGCGGCCGGGGTGCCGGCCGGTCAGCCGGCGTGCACGGCGTCGGGGGCCGGCTCGGTCTGGAAGTCGGCCTGCCACAGGTCGGGGCCGAAGACCTCGTACTGGACGTCCCGCGCGGCCACGCCCCGGTCGAGCAGCGCGCTGCGCACGGCCCGCATGAACGGCAGCGGACCGCACAGGTAGTAGACGGCGTCGGGCGGGAGGTCGACCGCGTCGAGGTCCATGACCCCGGCGTGGACCCCGTCGACCGGCAGCGTCCCGGTCGCCCCGCGCTCGTACCAGGTGTGGATCCGCGCGCCGGACAGCTGCCGGATGTCACTGAGCACCTGCTCGCGCAGGGCGAAGGACTCCTCGTCGACGTCGGCGTGCAGCAGCGTGATGGGCAGGTGGGAGCCCGCGGCGGTCAGGTGGGAGAGCATCCCGGCCATCGGCGTGATGCCGATGCCGGCGCTGGCGAACACCACCGGGCGGCCGGAGTCGTCGAGGACGACGTCGCCGAACGGCAGCGACATCGTCAGCCGGTCGCCGACCCCGACCCGGTCGCAGAGGTGGTTGGACACCTCGCCGTCGGGCTTGCCGCCGCCGCGGACCCGCTTGACCGAGAACTGGCGGTGCTCGCCGTCGTCGGCCCGGGTCAGGCTGTACTGCCGCGGCTGGCGGACCCCGTCGGGCATCGGCACCTGCACCGTCACGTACTGGCCCGGCAGCGAGGTCTTGACCAGCCGGTCGTCGACCCGCCGGACCCGGAAGGTGACGACCTCGGGGGTCTCCTGGACCTTCTCGGCCACCTCCCACTCGCGCCACACCGTCTCCGGGCGCACGCCGCGGGCGCTGTAGAGGCCGCGCTCCTGGTTGATCAGCGCGTAGGCCATCAGCCAGTAGACCTCGTCCCACGCGGCGGCGACCTCGGGGGTGACCGCGTCGCCGAGGACGTCGGCGATGGCCCAGAACAGGTGCTCGTGCACGACGTCGTACTGCGCCGGCGTGACGCCCAGCGAGGCGTGTTTGTGCGCGATCCGCGACAGCAGGCGCTCGGGCACCTGCTCGGGCGTCTGCACCAGCGTGCTCGCGAAGACCGCGACCGACCCGGCGAGGGCGACCTGCTGCTCACCGGTGACCTGGTTGCCGCGGTTGAAGACCCCGTCGAACAGTTCCGGGTGGGCGCCGAACAGGTGCCCGTAGAACCGCTCGGCGATCTCGCCGATGTGGTCGGCGACCACCGGCAGCGTCGCCTCGATGACGGGTCGTGATCGGTCGGACAGCATCGGTCCTCCTCGGACGGTCGACGGACGCGGCCACCGACCCTGCCAGCAGGAACTGCGGTCGGCGACTGCGGCCGTACCGGTACGGCCCTGGCCGGTAGTCGTGATCGTCGTTACAGTGCCCCGGACGGCGGTCCGGCCACCCGGTCGGCCGACGGGACCGGCGCACGGGGGGCTTGCGTGGACATTCCTGCGATGCGCGCCAACTTCGCCAAGGCGGCCGCGGCGGGGGACGAGGCGCCGCTGTGGTTCTACGCGCACCTGTTCCTCACCCATCCCGAGACCCGGCAGCTGTTCCCGGTCTCGATGGCGCACCAGCGCGACCGGCTGTTCGCCGCGCTCGGTGAGGTGGTGGCCCGGGTCGACGACCTCGACGCCCTGGTGCCGATCCTGCAGCAGCTCGGGCGCGACCACCGCAAGTTCGGCACCGTGGCCGAGCACTACCCCGCCGTGGGCGCGAGCCTGCTCGCCACCCTCGAGCACTTCGACGACGAGTGGAACGAGGCGCTGGCCGCGGACTGGACGGCGGCCTACGAGCTGGTCGCCTCGGTGATGGTGCAGGCCGCCGACGAGATGTCCGACCAGCCGCCCTGGTGGGACGCCGAGGTCGTCGCGCACGAGCGGCGCACCGTCGACACCGCCGTCCTGCGGCTGCGCTCGAAGGTCCCGCTGCCCTACCGCCCGGGGGAGTCGATCTCGCTGGAGACCGAGCTGCGGCCCCGGCTGTGGCGCTACTACTCCCCGGCCACCGCCTTCCGGCCCGACGGCGAGCTGGAGATCCACGCGCGGGCCCAGCCGGGCGGGCCGGTCAGCACCGCGCTGGTCCGGCAGGTCCACGTCGGCGACGTGCTGCGCCTCGGGCCCCCGGTCGACCACATGCGCTTCGACCCCGACTCCGACCGCGACCTGCTGCTGGTGGCGGGCGGGACGGGCCTGGCGCCGCTCAAGGCGATCGTCGACCACGTGGCCCGCAACGGCCCGCCGCGGCGGGTGGACCTCTTCGTCGGCGTCCGCCTCGAGGAGGACCTCTACGACCGCGCGGACCTGACGCGGCTGACGCAGGACAACCCCTGGCTCACCGTCACCGTCGCCGTCTCCGAGGACGGGCACTCGCAGTTCGCCCACGGCGACGTCGGTGAGGTGGTGGCCCGCTCGGGGCCGTGGGGGAGCAGGGAGGCCTACGTCGCCGGTCCGCCGGCGATGGTCGACGACACCGTCGAGAGGCTGCGGCAGCAGGGGGTGCCCGAGGAGCGCATCCGCACCGAGGTGTTCGCCCCCAGCCGCCCGGGACCCGATGTGCACGGAGAGGTGACGACATGAGCACGACCACCGAGCCCGCCGGCTGGAGCGGCAGGCGGCTGAGCCCGGCGGACGTCCGCGACGTGCGGTTCGGCCGGTCCTCGGTCTTCCGCCCGGGCTACGACGACGTCGAGGTCGATCGCTTCCTCGAGCGCGTGGGCGAGGAGCTGGCCCGGCTGCACGCGGAGAAGGCGGAGCTGCGCGACCGGGTGCACGACCTGCAGGCCCGCCTCGACCACGACCCGCGGCCCGAGGCCCCCTCCTCGCAGGCCGTGGGCATCCTCGCGGCCGCCCAGCAGACCGCCGACCAGTACGTCGCCGAGGCCGAGGCGATCAGCCGGGTGATGACCGCCGAGGCGCGCGAGCACTACGAGGAGCAGGTGCGCGAGGCGCGCGAGAAGGTCGGCGCGATGATCCAGGCGGCGCACGAGACCGCCTCCCGGATCGCGGCCGCGCAGGGTGCCGCGGCGCCCGTGGGGGACGCGGTCGGCGTCGACACCCGGACCGAGGAGGAGCTGCAGGAGCAGGTGCGGTACCTGCAGGCCTTCGGGCAGGCGTGCCGCGCGCAGCTGCGCGCCTACCTGGAGGCGCTGCTCGCCGACGTCGAGCGCGAGTGGGGCGCCGCGCACCCCGAGGGCGTGCCGGGAGCGCTCCGCGCCCAGGCCGAGCCGCTCCGGGCCGGCCGGGCCGCGACACCGGCCGCGCCCGTCGCGGTGCCCCAGCGCGCGGCGTCCGACCCGGCGCCGGCCGCGGCGATCGCGGCGCCCGAGGCGAAGGCCGGCCCGGAGGCGTCCGGCCAGGCCGGGCCGAGGACGGTGGAGGCGGCCGCGGTGCTGCTCAGCGACGAGTCGCTGCGCGCGGAGGAGACCACCCGCCGGCAGTGACCGGCGGTGGCCTCCCGCTGGCCCCGCGCCACGGTGCCCGACCTCACCCTGCAGCGGGAGGTCGGGCACCGCGCGCGGATGCCTGCGCCGGTCCCGGTCGGGCACCGCGCGCGTCAGCCCGGCCGGCGCAGCCGGGCCGCGACGACGTCCGCGGGCAGCACCGCCTGACCGGTCGTCCCGCGGCCGAGCAGCGTGCCGTCGGCGCCGGTCGCGGTGAGCGCGCAGGTCAGCCGGTTGCCGCGCACGTCGACGCAGCTCGCGGTGACCCGGACCCGGTCGCCCGGCCACGCCGGGGCCAGGTGCTCGACCGCCACCGCGGTCCCGATGCCGGCCTCGCCGGGCTCGAGGTGGGCCAGCAGCAGCTTGCGCCCGGCCTCCTCGAAGTGCTTGGCCATCGCGTAGGTGGCGTAGACCGGGTGCACCGGGCCCAGCTCGTCGAAGTCGACGGTCATCGCCTCGGTGACGACGACGTCGAGGACGGCGGCCTCGCCGGCGGGGATCGGGGTCACGCGTCGAAGTCGACGGTGACCGCGTCCGACAGCGGGAGCGTCTGGCAGGTCAGCACGTAGCCGGCCTCGACCTCGGCCGCCTCCAGCGCGTAGTTGCGCCGCATCTCCACCTCGCCGTCGGTGACCCGCGCGCGGCAGGTGCCGCAGACGCCGCCCTTGCAGGCGAAGGGCAGGTCGGAGCGGACCCGCTGGGCGGAGTCGAGCACGGGCACGTCGCGAGGGAGGGCGAGGGTGGTCGAGCGGCCGTCGAGGACCACGGTGACCTGGCTGCTGGGCCCCTCGACGAGCTGGTCGTCGCCGCGCACCGGCTGCGGCGGGACGTCGTCGACGTAGAACAGCTCCTGGTGCACCCGCTCGGGCGGGACGCCCAGCTCGGCGAGCAGCTCCCGGGCGTCGGTGACCATCCCGTGCGGGCCGCACAGCCACCAGTGGTCGACGTGCCCGGCGTCGACGAAGGTCCCGACCAGCGTGCGCAGCCGCTCGCCGTCGAGCCGGCCGGTGGTCAGCTCGGCGTCGCGCGGCTCGCGGGAGAGGACGTGCACCAGCTGCAGCCGGGTGCCGTAGCGGTCCTTCAGGTCGGCCAGCTCGTCGGCGAACATCACCGTGTTGGTGCGCCGGTTGCCGTAGAAGACGGTGACGGTCGACTCGCCGTCGCGGAGCACGGTGCTCGCCAGGCTCAGCGCCGGGGTGACGCCCGAGCCCGCGACGACGAACACGTGGTCGGCCGGGGTGGACAGGTCGGCGGTGAACGTCCCCGACGGCGGCAGCACCTCGATCTCGTCGCCCGGTCGCACCTCGTGCACCAGGTAGGAGGAGAAGAAGCCGCCGGGGACCTCGCGGACGCCCACCCGGGGCGGGGCGCCGACGGGCGCGCAGATCGAGTAGGACCGCCGCTCGTCGCGGTCGCCGTCGACCCGGCGGAGGGTGAGCGCCTGGCCGGGCCGGAAGGCGTAGTCCTCGGCCAGCTCCTCGGGCACGTCGAAGGTGACCGCGACGGCGTCGTCGGTGAGCTGCTCGACGCGGGCGACCCGCAGCGGGTGGAACTGCGGCCGGCGGCGGGTCGGTGCGCTCAACTCAGATCTCCTTGACGTGCTCGAACGGTTCGCGGCAGCTGCGGCAGCGGCGCAGCGCCTTGCAGGCCGTGGACCCGAACTCGCTGAGCTCCTCGGTGTCGGGGGAGCCGCACAGCGGGCAGGCCGCCGTGCGCCGGGTCGGGCCGAGCTGCAGCGGGACCGGGCCGGCGGGGCGGACCGGCGCCCGGCCGGGCGGCGCGATGCCGGCCGCGGCGAGCTTGCGGCGGCCCTCCTCGCTGATCCAGTCGGTGCTCCACGCGGGGGAGAGGACGGTGCGCACCTCGACGTCGTCGTACCCGGCCGAGTGCAGCGCGTGCAGGAGGTCGGCGCGCATGACGCCCATCGCCGGGCAGCCGCTGTAGGTGGGGGTGATGTCGACGACGACGGTGCCGTCGTGCACGCGGACGTCGCGCAGCACCCCGAGGTCGGCGAGGGTGAGCGTGGGCAGCTCCGGGTCGGTGACGGTCTCGGCGACCGCCCGCGGGTCGGTGGTGGCAGGGCCGGTCATCGCCGTCACCAGGTGGCCGCCGGGTGCCGGCGGGCCAGGCCCTGCAGCGTCTCCAGCAGTGCGGCCAGCTCCGGGCCGTGCTCGCCGGCCCGGCCGCGCGGCGGGACGTCGGCAGGCCACGGCGGCGTGCGCAGGGTGGCCCGGTCGAGCACCGCGGTGAGCACCTCGCGCACCTCGTCGCGGACGTCGGCGGGGTCGACCGCGACCCCGGCGCCGGCCAGCCGCCGCTCGACGTCGGTGGCGGTGAACAGGTCGGCCAGCAGCGGCCACACCTCGTCGGCGCCGGCCTGCACCCGCCGGTGGGACTCCGGCGTCCCGTCGCCCAGGCGCAGCACCCAGCGGGCGGCGTGGTCGCGGTGGTAGCTGAGCTCGTGGACGCCCTTGGCGGCGATGGCGGCGAGCACCGGGTCGCGGGACTCCCGCAGCCGGGCGAACACCGCCAGCCGGACGGTGGCGGCCACCAGCAGCCGGACCATCGTCTGGCCGAAGTCGCCGTTCTCCGCCGTGGTCAGCGCCGTGCAGCGGAACTCGTCGGCGTCGCGGAAGTAGGCCAGTGCGTCCTCGTCGGGGATGCTCTCGGTGGCCTTCTCGCGGGAGCGGCCGAGCACGCCCACCGAGCCGGCGCGGGCCAGCAGCAGCCGGGCCTGGCCGAGCAGGTCGAGGGCGACGTTGGCGATCGCCATCTCCTCCTCGAGCTCGGGCGCGGCGGTCACCCACTGGGTGAGGCGCTGGGCGAGCACGAGGGCGTCGTCGCCGAGCATCAGGCAGTAGGCGCCGAGGTCGGCGTGGTCGACCCCGTCGGGGACGGTGGTGTCGACGCCGGCCAGCGGCTCGTCGAAGCCGGTGCCGAAGGCCCAGTGCCCCTCGCCCCCGTGGGCGTGGTCCAGCGCCTCGTACACGGTCTCCTCGTGCCCCATGTCAACCGTTCCTTCCGTGGTGGACGTGCCCAGCCGGTCGGCCCCCTCTCAGGGCCCCGCCGCCCGAGGTACGAGGGCGGTGGGGGGAGAGGGGGTCCTTCTCACATGTGGGGGACGTCCTCGGGGACCTCGTAGAACGTCGGGTGCCGGTAGACCTTGTCGCCGCTCGGGGCGAACATCGGGTCCTTCTCGTCGGGGCTCGAGGCGGTGATGTCGGCGGCCTTCACCACCCAGATGCTCACGCCCTCGTTGCGCCGGGTGTAGACGTCGCGGGCGGCGTGCACCGCCATCTCGTCGTCGGGGGCGTGCAGCGAGCCCACGTGCACGTGGTTGAGGCCCCGCTTGCCGCGCACGAACACCTCGTACAGCGGCCAGTCCCGCCGCGCGGTCGACGACTTCGGCTCGACGGGGACCTCGGGCCCGGTGGGGATCGCGCCGTGCCCGCCCTCGGCGGTGACGTCGGTGCTCACGCCGCGCCCTCCGCGTGCTCGGCGTGCTTGGCCGCGTAGGCGGCCGCGGCCTCGGTCACCCACGCGTTGTCGTCGCGGGCGGCCCGGCGGCGGGCGATGCGGACGGCGTTCATCGGCCCGCCACCGCTGACCACCCGCTTGAACTCCGCCCAGTCGATCGCGCCGAACCGGTGCCGGCCGGCCGCCTCGTCCCACACCAGGTCCGGGTCGGGCAGCGTCACGCCGAGGAACCGCGCCTGCGGCACGGTCATGTCCACGAAGCGCTGGCGCAGCTCGTCGTTGCTGTGCCGCTTGATGCCCCAGGCCATCGACTGCGCCGAGTTGGGGCTGTCGTCGTCGGGCGGGCCGAACATCATCAGCGAGGGCCACCACCACCGGTCGACGGCGTCCTGCACCATCGCCCGCTGCTCGGGGGTGCCGCGCATCATCGTCATCAGCAGCTCGTAGCCCTGCCGCTGGTGGAACGACTCCTCCTTGCAGACCCGGATCATCGCCCGGGCGTAGGGCCCGTAGGAGGAGCGGCACAGCGGCACCTGGTTGCAGATCGCCGCGCCGTCGACCAGCCAGCCGATGACGCCGACGTCGGCGTAGGTGAGCGTCGGGTAGTTGAAGATCGAGCTGTACTTCTGCTTCTGCTCGATGAGCTTGTCGGTGAGGTCGGCGCGGTCGGCGCCGAGGGTCTCGGCGGCCGAGTACAGGTACATCCCGTGCCCGGCCTCGTCCTGCACCTTGGCCAGCAGGATCGCCTTGCGCCGCAGGCTGGGCGCCGCGAGCAGCCAGTCGCCCTCGGGCTGCATCCCGATGATCTCCGAGTGTGCGTGCTGGGCGATCTGGCGGACCAGCGTCCTGCGGTACCCCTCGGGCATCCAGTCGCGCGGCTCGATCCGGTGCTCGGCGGCGATGGTCGCGTCGAACTGCTGCTGCAGCGCGGCCTCGTCGGGGCGGTCGGCAGCGGGCCGTTCCAGGGTGGGCGCGGACATCTCGCACTCCTCGTGGGCGACGTCGGGGGTCAATTACTGACCGGACGGTCGGTTTCAGTGTGCCCGACGCCGGGAGCCCGCACAAGCGCGGCCGGGGAGGACTTGACAGCGGGCGAGGGAGGGGAGTCCGATACCTGACCATCCGGTCGGTAATGGCGTACCCAGGCGGCCGCCGCCGGCCGTCCGGCGACGACGCCTGCCCACCTCCGGAGGCCTCCCGAGATGACGGTCCTGTCCAGTGAGACCCCACGGCGCCTCGGGGACGCCCCCGACCCCGCGACGCTCGACGCCGCCGAGCGGATGTCGGTCGACGAGCTGCGCGCGCTGCAGCTCGAGCGGCTGCGGTGGTCGCTGCGGCACGCCTACGACAACGTGCCCCACCACCGGGCCGCCTTCGACGCCGCGGGCGTGCACCCCGACGACTGCCGCGAGCTCGCCGACCTCGCCCGGTTCCCGACGACGAGCAAGGCCGACCTGCGGGACACCTACCCGTTCGGCATGTTCGCCGTCCCCCAGGAGCAGGTGCGCCGGATCCACGCCTCCTCGGGCACGACCGGCCGCCCGACCGTCGTCGGGTACACCGAGCGCGACATCGACACCTGGGCCACCGTGATGGCCCGCTCCATCCGCGCCGCCGGCGGCCGCCCCGGCGACCGGCTGCACAACGCCTACGGCTACGGCCTGTTCACCGGCGGGCTCGGCGCGCACTACGGCGCCGAGAAGCTCGGCTGCACGGTCATCCCGGTCTCCGGGGGCATGACGCCGCGCCAGGTCCAGCTGATCACCGACTTCGAGCCCCGCGTGATCATGGTGACCCCGAGCTACATGCTCACGCTGCTCGACGAGTTCGAGAAGCAGGGCCTCGACCCCCGGCGGTCCAGCCTCGAGATCGGCGTCTTCGGCGCCGAGCCCTGGACCGAGCAGATGCGCGTGGAGATGGAGGAGCGCGCCGGCATCCAGGCGGTCGACATCTACGGCCTGTCGGAGGTGATGGGCCCCGGCGTCGCGCAGGAGTGCGTGGAGACCAAGGACGGGCTGCACGTCTGGGAGGACCACTTCTACCCGGAGGTCATCGACCCGATCACCGGCGAGGTGCTGCCCGAGGGCGAGGTCGGCGAGCTGGTGTTCACCTCGCTGACCAAGGAGGCCATGCCGGTCGTGCGCTACCGCACCCGCGACCTGACCCGGCTGCTTCCCGGGACGGCCCGGCCGGGGATGCGGCGGATGGAGAAGGTCACCGGCCGCACCGACGACATGATCATCCTGCGCGGGGTGAACCTCTTCCCGACCCAGATCGAGGAGGTCGTGCTGCGCACGCCGGGGCTGGCCCCGCACTTCGCCCTCGAGCTGCTGACCCGCGGCCGGATGGACCACCTCGTCGTCCGGGTCGAGGCGCGTCCCGACTGCCCGCCCGAGCGGCGCGAGGAGGCCGCCCGCGAGGTCGCCACGGGCGTCAAGGACACCGTCGGCACCACCATCGAGGTGCTCGTCGTCGACCCGGAGACCCTGCCCCGGTCGATGGGCAAGCTGCAGCGGCTGACCGACCGGCGGGAGCGGGCGTGACGGAGCTCCGGGTCCGCCGGGGCCGGCCGGGGCACTCCCTCGACAGCCTGCTCGAGGTCGCCGTCGCCGTGTTCAACGAGCGCGGCTACGACGCCACGAGCATGGAGGAGCTCGCCGCCCGGCTGGGCATCACCAAGTCGGCGATCTACCACCACGTGCCCAGCAAGGTCGAGCTGCTGCGCATGGCGCTCGACCGGGCGCTGGACGCCCTGTTCGCCGTCACCCGGGAACCGGCGGCGGTCACCGGCCGCGCGATCGACCGGCTCGAGCACGTCGTCCGCGGGTCGGTGCGGGTGCTGGCCGCCGAGCTGCCCTTCGTCACCCTGCTGCTGCGGGTGCGCGGCAACTCCCCGGTCGAGGAGGCCGCGCTCGCCCGTCGGCGGGAGTTCGACCGCATCGTCACCGACCTGGTGCGCGCCGCCGAGGAGGAGGGCGACGTGCGCCCCGACGTCGACCCCGCCGTCACCAGCCGGCTGCTGTTCGGCACCGTCAACTCGCTCACCGAGTGGTTCCGCCCCGGCGGCAGCCTGTCGGCCGACGCCCTGGCCGACGCGCTCGTCGCCACCACCTTCGAGGGCCTGCGGGCCCGCTCGACCCCGGGAGACCTGCGATGACCGCCCCCCTGCTCGAGAGCTACGCCGCCGGCCGGTGGTACGCCGCGCCCGACGAGGGCACGCCGCTGCCCGACGCCGTGACCGGCGAGACCGTCGCCCGGATCAGCAGCACCGGCCTCGACGTCGCCGCGATGCTCGGCCACGCCCGCACGGTGGGCGGGCCGGCGCTGCGGGAGCTGACCTTCCACCAGCGCGCCGGGCTGCTCAAGCAGCTGGGCCTGCGGCTGATGGCCGACAAGGACGCCTTCTCCGCGCTGTCCCACCGCACCGGCGCCACCGACCGGGACAACGCCGTCGACGTCGACGGCGGCTTCGGCACGCTGCTGTCCTACGCGAGCAAGGGGCGCCGCGAGCTGCCCGACGACACCGTCGTGCTCGACGGCGCGGTCGAGCCCCTGGGCCGGCGGGGCACCTTCGCCGGCCAGCACCTGTACACCCCGCTGCGCGGCGTGGCGGTGCAGGTCAACGCGTTCAACTTCCCGGTGTGGGGCTTCCTGGAGAAGCTCGCGCCGGCGTTCCTCGCGGGCGTCCCGACCATCGTCAAGCCGGCCAGCCAGACGGCGTACCTGACCGAGGCCGTGGTCCGCGCGATCGTCGAGTCCGGGCTCCTGCCCGAGGGGTCGGTGCAGCTGCTGGCCGGCAGCCCCGCCGGGCTCCTCGACGGGCTCGCCGGGCAGGACCTCGTCTTCTTCACCGGCTCGGCGGCCACCGCCCGCAAGCTGCGCAGCCATCCCGCGGTCGTGGCCAACTCGGTGCGGTTCAACGCCGAGGCCGACTCGCTCAACTGCTCGGTGCTCGGACCCGACGCGACGCCGGACACCCCCGAGTTCGGCCTGTTCGTCGACCAGCTGGTCACCGAGATGACGGTCAAGGCCGGCCAGAAGTGCACCGCGATCCGCCGCGCCTTCGTGCCGCGGGAGCTGGTCGACGACGTGGTGGAGGCCACCCGCGAGCGGCTGGCGCAGGTCGTCGTCGGCGCGCCGGGCGCCGAGGGCGTGACCATGGGCGCGCTGGCCAGCCTCGACCAGCGCGAGGAGGTGCTGCGCGCGGTCAAGGCGCTGCGCGGCGTCGCCGAGCTCGTGGCCGGAGACCCCGAGCACGTCGACGTCGTCGGCGCCGACCGCGACCGCGGCGCGTTCCTGCCGCCGCTGCTGCTGCGCTGCGACGACCTGTCCGCCGCCGAGCCGCACGACGTCGAGGCGTTCGGCCCGGTCAGCACCGTGCTGCCCTACGACTCGGTGGCGCAGGCCGTGGAGCTGGCCGCCCGCGGGCAGGGCAGCCTGGTCGGCTCCCTGGTCACCCACGACCCGGCGGTGGCGCGGGAGTTCGTGCTCGGCGCCGCGCACGCCCACGGCCGGATCCTGGTCCTGGACCGTGACGACGCGGGGGAGAACACCGGCCACGGTTCCCCGCTGCCGGTCCTCGTGCACGGCGGTCCGGGCCGCGCCGGCGGCGGCGAGGAGCTCGGCGGCATCCGCGGCGTGCTGCACCACATGCAGCGCACCGCCGTGCAGGGCTCGCCGGACGTGCTGACCGCGGTCGGCGGCCGCTGGGTGACCGGCGCCCGTCGCACCGACGACGGCGTGCACCCGTTCCGCAAGTCCCTGGCCGAGCTGCGCATCGGCGACTCCGTGACCGCCGGCCCGCGCCCGGTGACGCTGGCCGACATCGAGCACTTCGCCGAGTTCACCGGCGACACCTTCTACGCGCACACGGACGAGGAGGCCGCCCGCGCCAACCCGCTCTTCGGCGGCCGGGTGGCGCACGGCTACCTGATCGTGTCCTGGGCGGCGGGGCTGTTCGTCGACCCCGACCCGGGCCCGGTGCTGGCCAACTACGGCGTCGACAACCTGCGCTTCCTCACGCCGGTCGAGCCGGGGGAGGAGCTGACCGTGACGCTCACGGCCAAGCAGATCACCCCGCGCGGCGGCGCCGACCACGGCGAGGTGCGCTGGGACGCCGTCGTCGTCAACGGCGAGGGCACGCCGGTGGCCACCTACGACGTCCTCACGATGGTCGCGAAGACCTGGCCGCCGGCGGCCGCCGGCAGCTGAGGCGTTCCGGGGTCAGGCGGCTGCCCAGCGGACGGGCAGCCGCTTGACCCCGCGCTGGAAGTTCGACCGCAGCAGCGCGGGCGGGCCGTCGAGCTCCACGGCGCGCGTCCGGCGCAGCAGCTCGGCGAACAGCGCGCGCATCTGCACCCGCGCCAGCTGCGCGCCGAGGCAGAAGTGCGGTCCGTGGCCGAAGGACAGGTGCGGGTTGGGGGCCCGGCGGACGTCGAAGGCGTCGGGGTCGGCGAACACCGCCGGGTCGCGGTTGGCCGCGGTGAAGGAGACGACGACCTTGTCGCCGGCCCGCACGCGGATGCCGGCGAGGTCGACGTCGGTGGTGGCGGTGCGGCGGAACACCATGACCGGCGTCCACCAGCGCAGCATCTCCTCGACCGCGCCGGGCAGCAGCGACGGGTCCGCGCGCACCGCGGCCAACTGCGCGGGGTGCTGCAGCAGCGCGATCAGTCCGCCGGGCAGGCCGTTGCGCAGCGTCTCGTTCCCGGCGACGGCGAACAGCCAGAACAGGTTCTCGAACTCCTCGGTGCTCACCTGCCCGCCCTCGTCGTCGACCTGCGCCAGCAGGATCGACATGACGTCGTCGCCCGGCGCCCGCCGCTTCTCCTCGGCCAGCAGCCCGGCGTAGGCGTAGAGGTCGGGCATGCCGGCGCGGGTGCGCGGGTCGGGCATCCGCCCGTCGGCGTCGGGGACCGGCCGCAGCGCGAGCGCCGCGCGGGCCATCGCCGTCCCGCCGGTGCCGTCGAAGGCGGCCGAGGTGGCGTAGTCGGGGTCCTGCCAGCCGATCACCCGGTTGGACCAGTCGAACATCAGCCACCGGTCCTCGGCGGGCACCCCGAGCACGTCGGCGAGGGTGAGCAGCGGGAGGTCGGCGGCGACGTCCTTCGCGAAGTCGCACCGGCCCTCGGCGCCGTCGACCATGCGGTCGACCAGGCCGGCCGCCGCGGCCCCGATCGCCTCGGTGAGCGCGGCGACCGCCCGCGGGGTGAACGACCGGGACAGCAGCCGCCGCAGCCGGGAGTGGTCGGGCGGGTCGGTGTTGAGCATCATCCGGCGCACCCACACCAGATCGGCGGCGTCGCGGACCTGGGTGGCGCCCAGCCACGAGGAGAAGGTCGCCGGGTCGCGCAGCACCCGCTCGACGTCGGCGTGCCGCAGCACCAGCCAGAAGCCCGGACCGGCCGGCTGGCCGTGCAGCGCGGGCTCCTCGACCCATGTCACCGGCGCCTGCTCGCGCAGCCGGCGCAGCAGCGCCAGGGGCGGGCCCTGCTCGTAGGTCGCCGGGTCGACGAGGGCGACGGTGTCCCCGGGCGCCGGCCCGCCGGCGGTCACGACGGGGTCGGTGCTCACGACCGGAGTCTCGTGGCGGTGCAGGGGCCGGACAAGGGCGGCGGGGGTGAGCGGCCGCGACGGGGAGCCTGGTCCGGGCGCCGGGGGCGCGGGAGGATGGCGCCCGCGCGGGGGCCGGCAGCGTGGGACGTGGTGGCCGTGCAGGAGTTCGACGAGCTGCAGCGGCGACTGGCGGCGGCGTGCGCGCTCAACGCGCCGGGCTCCTCCCGGCCGCACGTGCTGGTGGCGCTGCCCTCGTTCAGCATCGGCGAGTCGCTGCTGTCGCACTACGCCGACCGCATCCCGGCCCTGGAGCACCGGTACCTCGTCGCCGTGCTGGTGCTGCCGCGCGTCCCGGGCTGCGAGCTGGTCTTCGTCGGCAGCGCCGCGCCGCCGGTGGCGCTGCTGGACCACTACCTCGCCCTGATGCCCCCCACCGCCCGGGCGTCGGCGCGCCGCCGGTTGCAGCTCCTGGTCGTCCCCGACGCCTCGCACCGGTCGGTGGCCCGCAAGCTGCTCGACCGGCCCGACCTGCTCGACGGGCTGCGGCGGCACATCGGCGGCCGGCCGGCGTTCGTCGAGCCGTGGAACGTGACCGCCGACGAGGTCGCCGTCGCCCTGCGCCTGGGCGTGCCGGTCAACGGCACCGCACCCGAGCTCTGGCCGCTCGGGTTCAAGAGCGCCGGACGCCGGCTGCTCGCCGGGGCGGGCGTACCGGTGCCGGTGGGCTGCGAGGACGTGCGCACGGTGGAGGACGTGGACCGGGCGATCGAGGAGGTCCTGCGGCAGCGGCCGGACGCCGCGGGGGTGGTGCTGAAGCTCGACGACAGCGGCGCCGGCGACGGCAACGTGGTGCTGCGCTGCGAGGGCCTGCCCGGCACCGGGGGCGGCCTGCGCGACCGCGTTCGCCGGCTGCCGGCCTGGTTCCTCGCGGCGCTGCGCCTCGGCGGCGTCGTCGAGGAGCTGGTCAGCAGGGACGGGCTGGCCAGCCCCAGCGTCACGGGCGACATCTCGCCCGACGGCGGGGTGACCGTGCTGGCCACCCACGAGCAGCTGCTCGGCGGCCCGAGCGGGCAGGTCTACCTCGGGTGCCGCTTCCCGGCCGACCCGGCCTACGCCGCCGACCTCGGCCGGTACGGCCTGGCCGCCGGGCGGGCCCTGGCGCGCCGCGGCGCGCGCGGGCGGTACGGCGTCGACTTCGTCGCCACCCGCGGTCCGGACGGGTGGCGGCTGCAGGCCCTGGAGATCAACCTCCGCAAGGGCGGCACCACCCACCCGTACGCGGTGCTGCGCAACCTCGTCCCCGGTCGCTACGACGTGGCCGAGGCCCGCTGGACCGCCGACGACGGCGCCGTCCGGTGCTACGCGGCGACCGACAACCTGGTCGACCCCGACTGGACGGGCCTGCCGCCCGCGCGCGTGGTCGACGCGGTGACCCGAGCCGGGCTGACCTTCGACCGCCGGACCCGGTCCGGGGTGGTCCTGCACATGCTCTCGGGGCTGGCGATCGACGGCCGGTTCGGCCTGACCGCCCTCGCGCCCTCGACCGGCGCGGCGGACGAGCTGCTCGAGCGCACCCACGCCGCCGTCGACCGGGCGGCCCGCCGGCTGGTTCAGCCCAGGCCGTCGACGAACCGTTCGACGCAGGTCAGCAGCGCCACCGGCGTCTCGAACGGCGCGTAGTGGCCGGCGTTGGCCAGCACCTCGAGGGTCGCCTCGGGGTGGTGCCGCAGGAGGGTCTGCTCCATCACCGCGGCCGACAGCGCCGGGTCGTGCTCGCCGACGACGACCAGGACCGGCACCCGCCGGCCGCGCACCTCGTCGGCGAAGTCGGTCCCCGACCAGGCGTCGAGGTAGGCCCGGAAGGCGACCGGGTCGGAGGTGTCGAGCGAGGCCTGCACCATGCGGTCGAGCCAGGTGCGGCTGAGCCGGCCGCCGGTCGTGAGGTCGATGATCGCCCGGCGGTTGCCCGGCTCCTCCGCGGCGCCGCTGAACAGCGCCCAGGACTGCTCGTCGAACGGCACGCCCGAGGCCGGGACGGGGCTGACGCCGACCAGGCCGGTCACCCGGTCGCCGGCGTCGAGCGCGACCCGCTGCATCACGCTGCCGCCCATGGAGTGCCCCAGCACGGCGAAGTCGCTCCAGCCCAGCTCGTCGGCCGCGGCCACGGCGTCGTCGGCCATCTCGGCGATCGTGTACTCGCCGGGCTCGCCGCGCCGGGCGCCGTAGCCGCGGAAGTCGGGGAAGGCGAACGTGTAGCGGTCGCCGTCGACCAGGTCGGCGAACGGCCCCCAGCCCGTCGCGGAGCCGAACCAGCCGTGCAGGGCCAGGACGCGTCGGGGGCCGGAACCGATCACCACGGGGTCGATGCTCATGGCGGGAGTCTCGGGTCGGCCCCGGAGCCGGACAAGGCGACGCCCCGGGCGATGACGCCGCGATCCCCCGGGGTCAGGGCGCGGGGGCCTGCTCGACCCGGCCGGTGACCTCGCCGAGCGAGATCCGGCCGCCGCCGGTGCCCGGCGCGGTGGCGGTGAGGGTGACGACGTCGCCGTCCTCGAGGAAGGTCCGGGTGGAGCCGTCGGCGAGGGTCAGCGGCTCCTTCCCGCCCCAGGAGAGCTCGATGAACGAGCCGCGCTGGTCCGGCGCCGGGCCGGAGACGGTGCCCGAGGCGAACAGGTCGCCGGTGCGCAGGCACGCGCCGTTGACGGTCGTGTGCGCCAGCTGCTGGGCGGCGGTCCAGTACATGAGGTCGAACGGAGGGCAGGACACGAGCTCCCCGTTGAGGCGTACCTCGATGGCGATGTCGAGGCCCCACGGGTCGGCGCCGGTGTCGTCGAGGTAGGGCAGCAGCGGGACGTCGCGGGGCGGCGGCGTGACGCGGGCGGCATCGAGCGCGGCCAGCGGCACGACCCAGGGGGAGACCGAGGTGAGGAAGCTCTTGCCGAGGAACGGGCCCAGCGGCACGTACTCCCACGCCTGGACGTCGCGGGCGGACCAGTCGTTGACCAGGCAGACGCCGAACACGTGCTCGGCGAAGTCCGCGAGCGGCACCGGGGTGCCCAGGTCGGACCCGACGCCGACGACGAAGCCGACCTCGGCCTCGATGTCGAGCCGCTGGGACGGGCCGAAGGTGGGGGCGTCGTCGGCAGGCGCCTTGCGCTGCCCGCTCGGCCGCACCACGGGCGTCCCCGAGACCGCCACCGTGCCGGAGCGGCCGTGGTAGCCGATCGGCAGGTGCTGCCAGTTCGGGGTCAACGGCGGGGAGTCGGGACGGAACATCCGCCCGAGGTTCTCCGCGTGGTGCCTCGAGCTGTAGAAGTCGACGTAGTCGGCGACCTCGACCGGCAGGTGCAGGGTCACCGCCGACCGCGGCACCAGGTGCGGCTCCACCCGGTCGCGGTGGCGCTCGTCGGTGACCCACTCGGTGAGCTGCGCCCGCAGGTCGGCCCAGGCCCGCGGGCCGCGGGCCATGAAGGCGTTGAGCGAGCCGGTGGCGTGCCCGTCGTCGCCGGTGACGGCGGCGAGGTCGAGCACGGCGTCGCCGATCGCGACGCCGGTGCGCGGCGCGGTACCGGGGGTGGAGAAGACGCCGTAGGGCAGGTTGTCGACGCCGAAGCCGGTGCCGGCAGGGAGGTCGAGCCAGCTCATGCAGGGGTCCTGTCGAGGGTCGGGAGCAGGCCCAGGCGCACGAGGTCGTCGACCGGCTCCAGCACGCTGCACGTGCCGAAGGAGGTGAACACGGCGCGGGCGCGGGCGGCGCGGTCGGCCGGCCAGGCCCGCACGGCCGCGGCCACGTCGGCGGCGTCGGTGCGGGCCAGCTCCGCCGCGGCCGCCTCGGGCGGCGAGCCGGAGGCCAGCGCGTCCGCGGCGAGCAGCACGTTCAGGAAGCCGTGGTGGGCGAAGCCGGTGGCCGGGTCGGTGTGCGCCACGGCGGAGTGCAGGCCGGCGGTGCACTTGACCGCGATGCCCCGGGCGACGCAGGCGGCCAGCGTCCCGGCCAGCTCGGCCGCGGACGGGAACAGGTCGGCCCGCAGTCCGCCGGTGCGCAGCTTGGCCCGGTACCGGGTGCCGGCGAGCACGTCGAGCACGGCGTCGCGGGCACCGGTGCGCGGCACCTCGACCGCGGCGGGCACCCCGGGCGGCAGGGCGCCGTCGAGCACCCGCACCGCCTCGGCCGCGGCCCCGGCGTCGGCGACGACCGGCACCTCGACGGCCGCCGGCCGCAGCCGCGGGTCGGCGCCGGCCCGGGCCGCGGCAGCGGGCAGGTCGCCGGCCGCGACGATCAGCGAGACGCCCAGCGGGTCGCCGTCCCCGAGGTGCGCGGCCAGCTCGCCGAGCCGGGCGGCGGGGACGACGAAGGGCCCGACCAGGTCGCCCAGCCGCGCCCGCAGCTCCCGGTGGGCGGGCACCGCCGCGGCCATCGGCGCGTCGCCGGGCGGGAAGAGCGCGGCGTCGTCGAAGAGCCCGGCGAACAACTCCCTCACGCCGAGGGACCCCGGCCCGACCAGGTCCAGGCGTACTTCCCGTCGTCGGCGGCCAGGCCGGCCTCGCCGAGGTCGAGCGGGCGGAAGGTGTCGACCATGACGGCGGTCTCGTCGAAGTACTCCACGCCCAGCGACCGCTCGACGGCGCCCGGCTGCGGGCCGTGGCTGTGCCCGCCGGGGTGCACCGAGATCGACCCCTTGCCGATGCCCGAGCCCTTGCGGGCCTCGTAGTCGCCGTCGACGTAGAACATGATCTCGTCGGAGTCGACGTTGGAGTGGTAGTAGGGCACCGGCACCGCGAGCGGGTGGTAGTCGACCTTCCGCGGCACGAAGTTGCAGATGACGAAGTTGCCGCCCTCGAACACCTGGTGCACCGGCGGCGGCTGGTGCACGCGGCCGGTGATCGGCTCGAAGTCGGCGATGTTGAAGGCGTAGGGGTAGAGGTGCCCGTCCCAGCCGACGACGTCGAAGGGGTGCTCCGGGACGACGTGGACCGTGCCGGCCAGCCCGCCGGGGCCGGGACCGCGGTGCTTGACGTGGACCTCGACGTCGGTGCCCTCGGCGAGCAGCGGCTCGGCCGGGCCGCGCAGGTCGCGCTCGCAGTACGGGGCGTGCTCGAGGAACTGCCCGTACCGCGACAGGTAGCGCCTGGGCGGGGCGATGTGGCTGTTGGCCTCGATCGCGTAGGTGCGCAGCGGCTCGCTGCCGGTGGGGATCCAGCGGTGGGTGGTGGTGCGCGGGATGACCACGTAGTCGCCCTGGCCGACCTCCAGCGCGCCGAAGGTCGTCTCGACGGTGGCGGCGCCGCGCTCGACGTAGACGCACTCGTCGCCGGTGGCGTTGCGGTAGTACGGGCTGGTCAGCGACGAGACGGCGTAGGAGATGCGGACGTCGGCGTTGCCCAGCACCAGCCGCCGCCCGGTGACCGGGTCGGTGGCCTTGTGCTCCTCGCCGGGGAACAGGTCGTGCAGCCTCAGGTGCCGCGGCACCAGCGGCGCGTTCGGCCTGAGCGTCTGGTCGGGCAGCTCCCAGGGGCGGGCGTCGACGATCGCCGACGGCACGCCGCGGTGGTAGAGCAGCGAGGAGTCCGAGGAGAAGCCCTCCTCGCCGACCAGCTCCTCGGAGTAGAGGCCGCCGTCGGGACGGCGGAACTGCGTGTGCCGCTTGGGCGGGACCTCGCCCACCTGCCGGTAGAACGCCATCGGGTGCCTCCCTGTTCAGGCCGGGACGGTAGCGGGGAGCGGACGGGCGAGCGCGCGGGCCACCGCGGGGGCGACGTCGGCGGCGCGGGTCAGCACGGCGGCGACGTGCGCGTCCGGGCGCAGCACCCAGGCCTCCCCGGGCCGGGCGCCCAGAGCCTCGCCGAGCAGACCGGCGGTGTCCAGGTCGCGCATCCGGTGGACGGCCACCGGCAGGCCGCCGAGGTCGGGCAGCTCGGGGGCGGGCGCGTCGTCGCCGAGCAGGACGGTGACGCCCTCGCGGGCCAGCTGCCGCAACCGGACGACGTCGGGCCGGCCGGACACGGTCACCGGCCAGTCGGGGACGAGGACGCCGGGGGCCGGCACCGGGACGTCGCCGCGGGCCGGCCGGCCGGGGAACGGCCGCGCCGGGTCGGGGGTGGTGAGTGGGGAGTCGACGTACCAGAAGGGCTCGGCGAGCCGGCCGGAGTCGACCTGGGCGCGGGCCGCGGGGTCACCGGCGGCCCGCTCGAGGACGTCGAGCCGGTGGCGGGCCTCCTCGGCGGTGCGCGGGACGAGGAAGCGCATGGTCGCGGTGGTGACGTCGATGTTCTCCTGCGCCGCCGCGTGCCGTTCGGCGTGGTAGCTCTCCAGCAGCTCCTCGGGCGCCCAGCCGCGGCGGACGAAGGCGACCTTCCAGGCGGCGTTCTCGGCGTCGAGGACGCCGGAGTTCAGCCCGCGGGCGCCGAACGGGCTGACCAGGTGCGCGGCGTCGCCGGCGACCAGCACCCGGCCGACCCGCATCCGGTCGACCAGCCGCGAGTGGAAGCGGTAGACCGACTTCCACACGACCTCGTAGGGCCGCTCGCCGACGACCTGGCGGATGCGCCGGTCCAGCCCGCCGGAGGTCTCCTCGGCGGCCAGGTCGAAGTCCGGCGGCACCTGCCAGTCGATGCGGAAGGTGGAGTCCGGGCACGGGTGGATGAGGACCTGCCGGCCGGGGTTCCACGCCGGGTCGAAGTAGAACCGCCGCTCGGTCTGCCACCCGGGCAGGTCGGTGCGGATGTCGCAGATGAGGAAGGAGTCGTCGAAGGACTCGCCGGGGAAGGTCAGCCCGAGCATCGAGCGGATCGCGTCGCTGCGCGGGCCGGGGCAGGCGACGGCGTGCGAGCCGGCCAGCCGCACCTCGCCGCCGGGGGTCTCGCAGGTGACGGTGACGCCGGCGTCGTCCTGCTCGATGCCGGTCACCCGGTGCCCCCAGCGGACGTCGACCAGCGGCGAGGCGGCGATCCGCTCGTCGAGCAGCGCCTCGGTCTCGCACTGGGAGACGTTGACGAACGGAGGGAAGGGCGAGCGGCCGCGGTCGGCGAAGGTGAAGCTGAACAGCTCGGCGTCGCGGTGGAAGGTCCGCGCGGTGGTCCAGGTGACCCCGCGGCGGGCGACCGCGGCGCCGACGCCGACGGAGTCCCACACGTCGAGGACGTCGCGCTGCTGGCAGATCGCCTTGGAGCCGACCGGGTCGCGTTCGGCCCGGGCGTCGAGGACGACGGCCGGCAGGCCCCACCGGGCCAGCAGCAGGGCGGCGGTCTGCCCGACCGGGCCCGCACCCAGGACCAGCACCGGCACGTCCGGCGGGGTGGTCATCGCCGTCAGCCCTGCAGCTGGTCCCAGACGGCGCGGTCGCGCTCGGCGGTCCAGACGACGGGGCGCTCGATGCCCGAGAACTCGTCCCACAGCCGGGAGACGTCGAAGGGCAGGCAGTGCTCGAAGATCGGCCACCGCCCGTACGTCGGGGCCAACGCGGCGTGGGTGGCCTCGAAGGCCTGCTGGAGGGTGCCGCCGGCGCGGTGGACGTCGCCGACGGTGCGCTGCATGGTCAGCAGGAAGTCGCGGGTCTGCTCGATCGCGGCGCCGACCTCCTCGCGGCCGCGGGCGATCCGCCCGCGCCCGCCGACCAGCTGCCGCGCCCCGAGGGCCGCGACCCGGTCGAGGGTGCCGGCGGCCCAGTCGAAGTGGAACGCGTCGCCGGTGTAGAGCGCGGCCTGCGACTCCACGAGGTCGCCGGCGAAGAGGACCCCCTGCTTCGGCAGCCAGGCCACGATGTCGCCCTCGGTGTGGCCGCGGCCGAGGAACTCGAGCACCAGCTCGCCGCGGTCGCCGCCGAGCTCGATGGTCAGCCGGTCGCGGAAGGTCATCGTGGGCCAGGTCAGACCGGGGATCGACTCGGGCTCCTCGAACAGCCGCGGCATCCGGCCGTACTCGCTCTCCCAGTCCTGCTGCCCGCGCTCGGCGATCAGGTGCCTGGTCTGCTCGGAGCTGACGACGACCTGCGCGTCGAACGCGCTGGCGCCCAGCACCCGGACGGCGTGGTAGTGGCTGAGCACCAGGTAGCGGACCGGCTTGTCGGTGTGCTCGCGGAGCCTGGCCAGCCAGCGGCGGGCGGCGACCGGGGTGGCCAGGGCCTCGAAGCAGACGAGGAAGTCCTCGCCCTCGATCGCCCCCACGTTCGGGTCGCCCTCGGCGGTGAGCGCGTAGACGCCGTCGGCGAGCACCTCGAGGGTCTGCTCCTTGACGCCGAGGTCCGCGGAGGAGGCGAAGGGCTTGGCGGCCATGGGGTCTCCCGGACTGTTCGATAAACGGACGGACCGTTCACGTTGTGGTCCGACCGTAGATCGCCGCCGTCGCCGGCACAAGGACGGGCGGCTCAGCGCAGCGCGGCAGCGACCTCCGCGGCAGCGGCGGCCACGCGGCGGCCCACCCGGTCGACGTCGGCGCCGTCGTCGACGTAGACGACGGCGATCGCGGCGCGCGCCCCGCCGTCGGGGCCGAGGACCGGTGCCGCGACCGACCAGAGGCCCGGGACGACCTCGCCGTGCGAGGCGGCCCAGCCCACGCGCCGCGCCTCGACGAGCGCGGCGCGGTCGTCCGGCGCGGGCGGCTGCGGCACGAGCAGCGCCAGCCCGGGGGCGCCGCGGCCGACGGGGTGCCGGGTGCCGGGCCGGTAGGCCACGTGGGCGGCGGTGTCGTGCGGCTCCACGCTGACCACGGTCACCGCCTCGTCGCCGGCGCGGACGACGAGGAACGCCGTCATGCCCAGCTCGGCGGCCAGCGCGTCCAGCCGGGGGAGCGCCGCGGTCTGCAGGTCGGCGCGCACCCCGCGGGCGAGCGCGGCCATGCCGAGGCCGAGGCGGTAGTGGCCCGCGGCGTCGCGCTCGACGAGCTGGTGGTCCTCCAGCGTGCGCAGCAGGCGGTAGGCGATGGAACGGTGCAGCCCCACGGCCGCGGCGACCTCGGCGACCGGCCGGGGCGAGCCCGCGGTCGCCAGGTGCTCGAGGATGCGCAGCCCGCGGTCGAGCGTCTGGGACTGGGGCGCGCTCGCGCCGTCGTCGGCCGCCATCCCCGGGTGCCTCCTCCGTCGGGTCCGGTCCAGCCTACGGGGGCCGCGCGGGGCCGCGGGGCGGGGGCGGGGGGGGCGGCGGCGGGGGGGGGGCGCGCGGGGGGCGGGGGCGGCGACGGGGACGGTCCCCCGGTGGGGTCAGCCCCGGTCGGGGCGCGGGCGGTAGGGCATCCCGGGGTTGAAGACCTCGAGGGTGTAGGCGTCCAGGCGGCGCAGCCACGTGCGGGTGCGGCCGGTGGACGCGGTGGTCCGGCGGGCGGGGGTCATGGCGTCTCCAGGGGATCTCGAACGGGGACGTCGTCGTCCGGCCAGGCCCCACGGTCCTCGCGGGGCGTTGCCGTGCGGTGTCGCCACGCCCACGGGCGGGTGAACCGGGACCGTGTCGTCGGCCACGTCCGCGAGGCGGGCGCAACTCCGGTGACAGGGCCCCGCCGCGGTGCTGCAATGGGCCGCGCACGGGGGAGGCAACCGAGTACGGAGGTCCCCGGTGGACCCTGCCACCACGGCCGTGCGCCCCGCGGCCGACCGTCGTCGCGAGCTCCTGCCGGCCATGCGGGGGTTGCTGCTCGTCTTCAGCGTGCTCACCGCGCTCGGCTTCGGCGCGCTGTTCGTCCTGTCGAGCCGCACCGCCGAGAGCTTCGCGTGGACCATCCAGCCGCCGGCGACCGCCGCCTTCCTCGGCGCGGGCTACGCCGCCGGCTTCACCCTCGTCGTCCTGTCGCTGCGCGACCCGGTCTGGGCGCACACGCGGGTGCCGGTGCTCACCGTGCTGGTGTTCACCCTGCTCACGCTGGTCGCCACGCTGGTGCACGCCGACCGCATGCACTTCGCGGCCGAGTTCGCCGACGCCCCGGCCCTGGCGCGCGGCGCGGCCTGGTTCTGGACCGCCGTCTACGTGCTCATCCCGGTGGGCATCCTCGTCGTCCTGGCCTTCCAGGAGCGGGCGCCGGGCACCGACCCGCCCCGGCGGTTCCCGGTCCCGGTGGTGCTGCGGGCGGCGCTGGCCGTCGAGTCGGTGGTGCTCCTGGCCGTCGGCGCCGCGATCTCGGTGTCGCCGACGACGTCGGAGACGCTGTGGCCCTGGACGCTGACCCCGCTCACCGCGCGGGTGGTGGGTGCCTGGCTGATCGCGTTCGGCATCGCCACGGCGCTGGCCGCGCTGGCCGGCGACCTGGAGCGGCTGCGCACCGCGACGATCGCCTACACCGTCTTCGGGGCCCTCGAGCTGCTCGTCGTGCTGCTGCACCGGGAGCACGTGGCCTGGGACCGCCCGGCCGCCTGGCTCTACGTCGCCTTCGCCGTCGCGATCGTGCTCACCGGGGCGGCCGGCTGGCGGCTGGCGCCGGTGCCCGACCGCGCCGCGCACGCCGCCCGCCACCGGTCCTGAGCCGGGCACGTCCCCGCGGGGACGTGTCCGGCCCCGCCGGTCAGGACGCCGGCCGCTCGAGCGCCGCGAGCATGGCCGGGGTGTCGAGGTAGGCCTCGAACCGTCGCACCCGCCCGTCGGCGACGGTCCACACGTGCACCTCCGGGACGTCGAAGGTGGCACCGGTCGCCCGCACCGTGCCGCGGGTGCGGCCGACCTGCACCACCCGGCCCGCGCCGTCGGCGAACAGCCGCTCGGTCACCGGGGCGGAGTCCAGGTGCGCGGTGAGCGTGCCGAGGAAGGTCGCCAGTCCCTCGGGACCGCTGTGCGTGCCGCCCCAGGGCAGCGCGGGGGACTGGGTGATGACGCCGTCGGCGGCGAACAGCGCGGCGATGCGGGCGAGGTCGCGGCGCGCGAACGCGGCGTACGCCTCCGCCACGACGTCGGTGTCGGCCTGCGGGTCGGTGGTCGTGGTCTGCACGGCTGGGTCTCCGTCCTCTCGGGTGTCGGTGCAGCGAGCCTGGCCGGGCGCGCCGGGCGTGCGCGTGGACGTCCCTGCCGTCCGGTCGTCGGTTCCTGCTCAGCGGCCGCGGGCCGCGGCCCGCAGCGCCCCGGGGGCGGCGCCGAGCTCCCGGCGGGTGTGCCGGGTGAGGTGGCTCTGGTCGGCGAACCCGCAGCGGACGGCGACCTGGGCGAGCGGGAGGTCGGAGCGGGTGAGCAGCTCGTGGGCGCGCTCCACCCGGCGCCGCACCACGTACCGGTGCGGGCTGGTGCCGGTGGCCGCGCGGAACTGCCGGCTGAAGTGGAACTCGCTCACGTGCGCGCGGGCGGCGAGGTCGGCGACGCCGATCGGCCCGGCCAGGTGTTCCTCGACGTGCCGCAGCACGCGGTCGAGCTGGGCCGGCGACAGCCCGCCGGGGCGCGGCGCGGCCGGGGGCGCGGTGGTGTGGTCGCGGGCCAGCGCCGCGACCAGCGCCTGCGCCAGCGTCCCGAGGGCCAGCCGGCCGACGTCGGTGCGGTCGTCGAGGCCGGCCGACAGCAGCCCCGCGAGGGCGGCGACCGCCGGCGACCGGGCGCCGACCACCGGCAGCGGCTCGGCGGCCCGCCGCACCCCGCCCTCGGCGAGCAGCTCGCCCAGCAGCTCCGGCGTCACCGCGACGACGAGCGCGGCGACCTGCTGCGGCGTCCCGTCCCGGCTGCGGACGGCGAACGGCGCGCCCGCGGGGACCACCGCGACGTCGCCGGGCAGGCCGGGCGTGCGGTGCTCGGTCCCGGCGAGGGTCTCCACCAGCCGGTAGGGGCGGCCGACGTTGACCAGCACCCGGTGCTCGGGAGCCGGCGGGCGGGCGCGCTCGCCGACCGGCCCGCGCACCGACGACACGGTCAGGCCGGGGCGCAGCTGCAGCGGTGCGGTCACCGGGACCTCCTCGCGGCGGGGGTGCCGCCGATCGTGGCGGCTCCGCTCCGCGACGTCGACGGGTCCGTCAGCGGGGACCCGGCACGGCGGGGGAGGAGCGCAGTGCCACGGGCCGGCCGGACCGCTCGGCACACTCGAGCGTGCCGGCCAGCAGCTCCCGGCCCGGGGGCGACAGCGCGGTGACCGAGCGGGCGTCGACGACGTCGACCCGCACCGGCTCGCGGCCGTAGCAGCGCCAGAACGCCTCCGCCGCCGCCGCGTCGACCTCCCCGGCCAGGACCAGCACCCGCCCGCCGGAGGTGTTCAGCAGGCGCACCACGCCCCGGCGGGTGACGGCGGAGGCGGGCACGCCGCCAGTCTGCGCGCCCGGCGTCCCGGGCGCTGTCGCACCGGTCGGCGAGACTGCGCGGGTGGACCGGGTGCTGCTGCGCCGCGACGGCGCGGCGGTGACGGCCACCGCGTGCGCCGAGGACGGCACGCCGGGCGCGGTCACCGTCCTGTCCGCCGGCGAGCTGCCCGGCTGGGTCGCCGCGCGGGAGCGGGCGGCCCCGGTGCGCTGGGTGTGGGACGACACCACCCGCTGGTACCCGGCGCTGCTCGACGCCGGCGTGCGGGTGGAGCGGTGCACCGACCTGCGGCTGTGCGCCGCCGTCCTGCGCGGGTCGCCCTTCGCCGCTCCCGGCCCGGCGGAGGACCCGGGCTGGGCGGCGCTGGAACCGGTGACCGCGGACGACCCGGCGCTGTTCGACCTCGCCGACCCCGCCGACCGGCTCGACCCGGTCGCCGAGCACCGGCGCCAGCAGGCCGCCGTCGCGGCGTCGGCGCACCGGGGCCAGCTCGGGCTGCTGCTGGCCGCGGAGTCCTCCGGGGCGCTGGCGGCCGCGGAGATGACCTGGGCCGGGCTGCCCTGGCGCGCCGACGAGCACGGCCAGCTGCTCACCGCGCTGCTCGGCGACCGGCCACCGCCCGGGATGCGCCCGCCGGTGCTGGAGCGGCTGGCCGGCGAGGTGCGCGCGGTCCTGCGCGCGCCCGACCTCAACCCCGACTCGCCCGCCGCGCTGCTGCGCGCGCTGCAGACCGCCGGGCTGCCGGTCGAGGACACCCGGTCGTGGACGCTGGAGCGGTTGGAGCACCCGGTGGTGCCGCCGCTGCTGGAGTACAAGCGGCTGGCCCGGCTGCTGGCGGCCAACGGCTGGAGCTGGCTGGACGCCTGGGTGCGCGAGGGCCGGTTCCGGCCGGTGTTCCTCCCCGGCGGCGTGGTCACCGGGCGCTGGGCCTCCTCCGGCGGTGGCGCGCTGTCGGTGCCCGTGCAGGTGCGGCCGGCGGCGGTCGCCGACGAGGGGTGGCGGCTGGTCGTCGCCGACGTCGCCCAGCTCGAGCCGCGGGTGCTCGCCGGCATGAGCCGCGACGGCGCGCTGGCCGAGGCGGCGCGGGCGGCCGACCTCTACGCCGGGATGGTCGCCGCCGGGGTGGTGGGCACGCGGGCGGAGGCGAAGGTCGGCGTGCTGGGCGCGCTCTACGGCGGCACCCGCGGCGAGAGCGGGCGGGTGATGCCGCGCCTGGCCCGCCGCTACCCGCGGGCCATCGGCCTGGTCGAGGACGCCGCGCGGGCCGGCGAGCGGGGCGCGGTGGTGCACACCCTGCTCGGCCGCGGCTCCCCGGCCCCCGGCGGCGCGTGGGCGCAGCGGGACGCCGACCTCGGCGAGGCACCCGAGCCCGGCGGCCGCGACACCGACCGCGCCCGCCGCTCCTGGGGCCGGTTCACCCGCAACTTCGTCGTCCAGGGCACCGGCGCGGAGTGGGCGCTGTGCTGGCTCGCCGACCTGCGCAACCGGCTGTGGTCGCTGGGCGAGGACCGGCTCGACCGGCGCCGGCACCTGGTGTTCTTCCTCCACGACGAGGTCGTCGTCCACACCCCGGCGCACCTGGCCGACGCGGTCGGCGAGCAGGTGCGGGCGGCCGCGGGCACGGCCGGGCGGCTGCTGTTCGGCGACTTCCCGGTCGACTTCCCCCTCGACGTCGCCGTCGTCCGGTCCTGGGCCGACGCCGGATGACCTCCCCGCGGCCGGTGCGGGGGCCCACCGTCGTCCCGTGCTCCGCCGAGCCGCCCTGGCGGCCGCGGTCGCGGTCCTCGGGGCGTGAACCTCGTCCACCGGGACCTCCGGGGAGGAGGCCGCGGCGACGGTGGCGTCCGGCCTGGAGCAGCGGATCGCCCGCAGCGAGGCGCTCGTCGACGAGGTGCTGGCCGACGACGAGCCCGGGTGCTCCCTGGCGGTCGGCGTCGACGGGGAGGTGGTGTGGGCGGCCGCCCGGGGCGTCGCCGACGTGCGCACGGGGCGCCCGCTCACCCCGGAGACCAGGTTCGACGTCGCGTCGGTGAGCAAGCAGTTCACCGCCACGGCCCTGCTCCTGCTCGCGCAGGCCGGCGTCCTGACCCTCGGCGACCCGGTGTCCCGGTGGCTGCCGGGCCTGCCCGCCTGGGCGCAGGAGGTGACGCTCGACCAGCTCGTGCACCACACCAGCGGCATCCCCGACTACGTCGCCGACCTCGAGGCCGCCGGGTCCGCGGCCACCGACGTGGCCACGCAGGAGCAGGCGGTGCAGGCGATCGCCGCTCATCCGGAGCTGCCGGAGGCGGACGGCTTCACCTACTCGAACTCGAACCACGTGCTGCCGGCCGAGGTCGTGCGGGCGGCGACCGGGCAGCCGCTCGGGGACTTCCTCCGCATCCGGGTCTTCGAGCCCCTCGGCCTCGCCGTGGAGCTCGATCCCACGGTCGCCGATCCCGACTCGCCCGACGACTCCTCCGCGCGCGGCCACCTCAGGGACTCGGCCACGGCACCGTGGCAGGTCGCCGGCTCGCGGGTCGAGGACCTCGGCCCCGGGTCGGTCGTGACGACGCCGTCAGAGCTGGTGCGCTGGGCCGACGAGTACCGCGCGCCCCGGCTCGGGGGCGAGGCGCTGCTCGCCGCCCGGCTGGCCGACCCGGCGCCGGTCAACGGCACCGTCGACTACGGCGCGGGCATCGGGCTCGCCCGGGGCGGCGCGCTCGAGCACGCTGGCGACTGGGCCGGCTCCCTCAGCACCATGCGGGTCTCGGCCGACCGGCACACGGCGGTGGCGGTCAGTTGCAACGGCGACGAGCCGGGCGTGGCCGACATCGAGCGCATCCGGCGGGTCCTGCCCGGCGTGTGGGCGGTCTGAGTCCACGCCGCCGCGGGGGATGCGGACGGCGCCGATCCGGTGGATGCTGTGACGCGGGTCACAGCGGATTCGCGGACGGGGGCGGTGCGATGAGCGTCCTCCGCCGGGCCGCCACGGCCCGGCGCGCCCTGCGCGCGACGGCCCGCCTCGCGGTCGCCGGCGCGCAGGTGGCCGCCGCCCCGGCCCTGCTCACCACCGGGCTGCTCGTCGGCTCGTCGCGGGCCGCGGTCAAGACCGCCGCCGGGCTGACCTCCCGGGTGGCCGGCCGGCCGGTCGACCTCGCCCAGGCGGCCGCCTCCGGCGTGCGGGCGGTCGGCACGCTGGTGACCGGTGCCGACCCGCTGCCCACCGGCCGGCTGCGCGAGCTGGCCGAGGTCGCCTCGGGCATGTTCGAGCCGGTGGGCGGGCGGCACACGCCGCGCGTCTGGGCCGACCGGGGGCTGGTGCAGGTCGAGGTCCCCGCCCCGCCCCCGGACGCCCCGCCCGACGCCCGCCGCGCGATGCGCCGGCAGCTCGAGCGCCTCGAGGGCGTGCAGTGGGCGACGGTCAACGACGTCCTGGGCCGGGTGCTGGTCGCCGTCGACGAGCGGCGGGTCGACGTGGAGGACGTCGTCGAGAGCGTCCGGGCGGTGCAGACCGCCGGGCGCCGGAGCGGGGTCCTCCACGAGCCGGCCGACCACCCCGCCGACCTCGAGCCGCTGCTGGCCGCGGCGGCCGCCGCGGCGGTGGACGCGCTGGGCGTCGCGGCCGCGCTCACGGGCCGGGCGCTGCCCGTCCCCGCCCTCAGCCGGCACGCCACGCTGGCGGTCACGCTGCTCGACTCGCAGGACTGGTTCACCGACCTCCTCGTCCGGCGGGTCGGCCGGTTCGGCGCCCGGCTGGTCCTCGAGGGGCTCTCGGCGGTGCTGCACTCGGCCACCCAGAGCCCCACGGTGCCCGCGATCAACGCCGTCGCCTCCGCCCAGCAGGTGCTGGAGGTGCGCGCCCGGCGCCAGGTGTGGCAACGGCGCGAGGACGAGCTGTGCCGTCCCGAGCCGGACGCGGCCGACCCCGACCCCGGCCCCGCCGACGCCGGGAAGCGGCCGGTGCCGCTGGCCCCGGGCCTCGTCGGCCGCTACCAGTCCCGGCTGGGGCCGACGACGACCGCCGCCGTGCTCACCGTGCTGGCCCTCACCGGCCGGCCGGGCCGGTCGGCCGACCTGGTCAAGGCGCTCTCGCCGAAGGCCGCGCTGCAGGGCCGGGAGTGCTTCGCCGCCACGCTGGACCTGCTGATGTGCCGCGCCGGCGTCCTGCCGCTGGACGGCATGGCCTACCGCCGCCTCGACCGTGTCGGCGTCGTGGTCGTCGACGGCGGCACGCTGTGCACCGGCCCGCCGGTCGTCCTCGAGGCGACCGCCGAGGCGGAGGGGTGGGACGACGCCGCCGTCTGGACCGCCGCCGCCCGGCTGCTCGCCACCGGCGGGGGCGGGGACGGGGCGGGCCGGCGCGGGACCCGGCTCGGTGACCCGCGGGAGGCCCCGGACGCCCCCGGCGCGTCGCTGCGGACCCTCTACGACGGGCGCCGCCGGGTCGGCTCCGTGCTGGTCGCCCCCGAGCTCGACCCGCACGCCGAGGCGCTGCTGACCACCGCGGCCGCGACCGGGTGCCGCCTGGTGCTCACCCCCCACGCCGGAGCGCGCGAGGTCGCCGGGCTCGCCGACGAGGTGGCCCCGGCGGACGAGTCGCTGCTGCACGTGGTCCGCCGCCTGCAGGCCGACGGGCCCGGCGTGCTGCTCGTCGCCGCCGCCGACACCGCCGCCCTGCTCGCCGCCGACGTCGCCGTGGCCCCCGTCCGGCCCGGCCGGTCGCCCGCCTGGGGCGCGGACCTGGTCACCGGGTCCGGCCTGGCCGACGCCTGCCGGGTGGTGCGGGCGGTGACCGACGCGCGGGCGGTGGCCCGGCGGGCGGTGCAGAGCGCGGTGACCGGCAACGTCCTGGGGAGCCTGCTGGCCGCCGTCGGCTCGGCCCGCGGCGGGCAGAGGCGGGCGACGACGCCGGGCAAGACCGCGACCGTGTGGACCATGCTCGACGGCACGGTGACGGGGGTCCGCGCCGCGCGCCGCCCGCCGCCCGCGCCGTCGGTGCACACGCCGTGGCACGCCCTCGACCCCGACGACGTCCTGCGCCGGCTCGCCGAGCTGCCCCGGGCCGACGACGCGCCGCCCGGGCCGCTGGCGCGGGCGTGGCGGCGGGGGACCGGCGTGGCGGTCGTCCGGGTGCCGGTCCGGTTCGGGCGCACGGTCGCCGCCGAGCTCGCCGACCCGCTCACCCCCGTCCTCGGCGCCGGCGCCGGGGCCACGGCCGTGCTCGGCGAGACCGCGGACGCGTTCCTGGTCGGCGGGGTCACCGTCGGCAACGCCCTGCTCGGGGCCGCCCAGCGGATGCGCGCCGAGACGGCCCTGGAGTCGCTGCTGCTGGAGCAGGACGCCTGCGTGCGGCGGGAGACCGACGGCGGCTCCGAGGAGGTGCCCGCGGGCGCGCTGCGGGTCGGGGACGTGCTCCTCGTGGGCTCCGGCGACGTCGTCACCGCCGACGCGCGGCTGCTCGCCGTCGAGGACCTCGAGGTCGACGAGTCCAGCCTGACCGGTGAGTCGCTGGCGGTGGCCAAGGCCGTGGCCGCGACGCCGGGCGCCGAGGTGGCCGACCGGCGCTGCATGCTCTTCGACGGGACGACCGTGGTCGCCGGCAGCGGCCGCGCCGTCGTCGTCGCCGTCGGGCCGGCCACCCAGGCCGGGCGGGCCGCGCGGGCGGCCGGGGGGACGGCGCCGCCGGCGGGCGTGCAGGCCCGCCTGGCCGAGCTCACCCGGTCGGTGCTCCCGCTGACCCTGGCCGGCGGCGGCGCGGTGACCGCGCTCGGCGTGCTGTGGCGGCGGCCGCTGCGCGAGGCGGTCAGCGCGGGGGTCGCCGTCGCGGTCGCCGCGGTCCCGGAGGGCCTCCCGCTGGTCGCCACGGTGGCGCAGCAGGCCGCGGCCCGGCGGCTGTCCCGGCGCGGCGCCGTGGTCCGCAGCGCCCGCGTCCTCGAGGCCCTGGGGCGGGTGGACACCGTCTGCTTCGACAAGACCGGCACCCTCACCGAGAACCGGCTGCAGGTGGTGCGGCTGCTGCCGCTGGCCGACGGCGGGGACGGCGAGGACGGCCTGCTCCGCCTCGCCGCGGCCGGGGTCGGCACCGGCGACACCGACGCGCACGAGACCGACCGCGCCGTCGTGGCCGCCGCCGACGACCGCGGCGTGGCCTGCGACGGGGAGCCGGAGGCCTCGGTGCCCTTCGCCACCGGGCGCGGCTTCTCCGCCGCGCTGCGCTCGGGCCGGCTGGTGGTCAAGGGCGCGCCCGAGGTCGTGCTCCGGCTGTGCACCGACGCCGGCGACGCCGCCGACCGGGTGCAGGAGCTGGCCTGCGACGGGCTGCGGGTGCTCGCCGTCGCCGACCGGGCGGTCGAGGGGCAGCCGGAGGACCTCGAGGCGGCGGCGACCGGGCTCACCCTGCGCGGCCTGGTGGGGCTGGCCGACACGGTGCGCGACTCGTCGGCGGCGGCGGTCGAGCAGCTGGGCGCGGCGGGCATCCGGGTGCTGGTGGCCACCGGCGACCACCCCGAGACCGCGGCCGCGATCGCGGCGCAGGCCGGCGTGCCCGACGCCGACCGGGTGGTCACCGGCGCGCAGCTGGCCCGGGCCTCGGAGGGGGAGCGGGCCCGCCTGGTGCGGGAGTCGGCGGTGTTCGCCCGGCTCACCCCCGAGCACAAGGTGACGCTGGTGGCCGCGCTGCGCCGCGCCGGGGCAACGCTGGCGATGACCGGCGACGGGGTCAACGACGCCGCCGCGATCCGCCTGGCCGACGTCGGGGTCGGCGTGGCCGGCGCCGAGTCGCCCGCCGCGCGCAGCGCCGCCGACCTGGTGATCACCGACCTGGACCTGACCCGGCTGGTCGACGCGGTCGCCGAGGGGCGGGCGCTGTGGTCCCGCGTCCGCGACGCCGTCGCCATCCTCGTCGGGGGCAACGCCGGCGAGGTCACCTTCACCGTGCTCGGCACCGCGCTGGGCGGGCGCGCGCCGATCGGCACCCGCCAGCTGCTGCTGGTCAACCTGCTCACCGACATGTTCCCGGCACTGGCCGTCGCGGTCGCCCAGCCGCGGGCGGCCGCCGCGGGCGCGGACGACGGGCCGCTGGCCGCCCACCCGCTGGCGCCGGTGCTGCGCGCCGGGCCCTACCGCGGCTTCACCGAGGCGGTGCGGCGCCAGGTCGCCGTCCGCGGCGCGGCCACCGCGGCGGGCGCGGTGGGCGCGTGGGCCACCGGCTGGCCGCTGCTGCTGCGCCGGCGCGCGAGCACCATGGGCCTGGCCGCGCTGATCGCCACCCAGCTGGGCCAGACCGCCTGGGCCGGCCGCCGCAGCCCGCTGGTGCTGGCCACCGCGGCCGGGTCGCTGGCGGTGCTCGCCCTGGTCGTGCAGACCCCGGGGGTCAGCCGGTTCTTCGGCTGCACGCCACTGGACCCGCTGGCCTGGCTGGTCGTCCTCGGGTGGGCCGCCGCCGGCACCGCCGGCGCGGAGGTCGTCCCGGCACTGGCGCGCCGGTGGTCCGGTCAGGCGGGGACGCGGTCGGCCGACCGGGCCGAACGGGTGATGGCCCACCCGACGAGGGCCGCCACCGGGAACATCAGCACGCCGTAGACGGCGGCCGGGACCGCGAGCTCCACGCTGCCGAGCACGCTGATCGCGACGGCGATGGCCAGCGTGCTGTTGTGCACCCCGATCTCGAACGCGCAGGCCACCGCCTGCCGGTGCCCGACGCCGACCGCCCGGGGGACGGCGAACCCGATCAGCAGGCTCAGCAGGCAGAAGGCCAGCGCGACCAGCCCGACCTCGCGCAGGTAGCCGGCCACGTTCTCCCGCTCGGCGACGACGGTGCCGACGATGACCAGGGCGAGCACGATCGCCGAGAGGACGCGCACCGGCTTGTCCATCCGGTCGGCGAAGGCCGGCGACCAGCGCCGCACCAGCATGCCGAGCGCCACCGGCACCAGCACGATCGCGAAGACCTGCACCGTCTTGCCGAACTGCAGGCCGATCTCCCCGGCGCCGGGCGGGTCGAACACCGCGACCGCCAGGTTGGTGACCAGGGGCAGGGTGACCACCGCGAGCAGCGAGTTGACCGCGGTCAGCGACACGTTGAGGGCGACGTCGCCGCGGAACAGGTGGCTGAACAGGTTCGCCGTCGTCCCGCCCGGGGAGGCGGCCAGCAGCACCATGCCCACCGCCAGCACCGGCTCGAGCCCCGCGAGCACCACCAGGCCGAAGCACAGGGCCGGGAGCACGAGCAGCTGCAGCGCCAGCGCGACCACCGCGGCCCGCGGCCGGCGGGTGACGCGGACGAAGTCGTCGACGGTCAGCGACAGGCCCAGGCCGAGCATGACGACGGCCAGGGCCGCGGGCAGGGCGACGGTGGCGAGAGCCGAGTCCACGGGCGACCTCCGGGTGCCTCCGCGGCGCCGGTGCCGCGGCTTCCCGGGGATCCTCGCCGACCGGCTGCCGGACGGCGAGGGCTGTCCCACCTGGGGGTTGAGGACGGCGCCCGGTGGGAACCACAGGGGAGCGGCGCGTGAGACCACCGGCACGCCGCACGAGCCCCCGGACGGGGGCCGCGTGGATCGGGGGACGGAGCCCTGGGGGACACAACCCCTCGGGGGCGGCACGGGACGGAGCCAGGGACGTGACCTCGCTGGAGACGGGCCGGCAGGCGCTGGGGGACCGCTACGAGCTCCAGGAGCTGATCGCCCGCGGTGGCATGGGCCAGGTGTGGCGGGGGCGCGACCGGCTGCTCCTCCGGCCGGTCGCGGTCAAGGTCCTGCGCAGCGAGTACGCCGACGACCCGGTGTTCCTCGAGCGCTTCCGCTGCGAGGCCCGGCACGCCGCGGCGCTGAGCCACCCCAACATCGCCGCCGTCCTCGACTACGGCGAGTCCGACGACGAGGCGACCGGCGAGCACCTGGCCTACCTGGTCATGGAGCTCGTCGACGGCGCGCCGCTGTCGGACCGGCTCTCGGCCGACGGGCCGCTGGAACCCGAGGCCGCGCTGTCGGTGCTGCAGCAGACGGCCGCGGGTCTGGCCGAGGCCCACCGCGCGGGCCTGGTGCACCGCGACGTCAAGCCGGCCAACATCCTGGTCCGGCCCGACGGCCGGGTGAAGCTCACCGACTTCGGCATCGCGTGGTCGGCGGAGAGCGTGCCGCTGACCGGTACCGGGCAGGTGATCGGCACCGCCCGCTACATGTCGCCGGAGCAGGCCGCCGGCGACCGGGTCAGCCCGGCCAGCGACGTCTACGCCCTCGGCCTGGTCGGCTACGAGTCGCTCACCGGGCACGCGCCGTTCGACGGCACCAACCCGGTCACCGTGGCGCTCAAGCAGGTGCGCGAGGCCCCCGAGCCGCTGCCCGAGGACGTCCCGCCCGGCGTCCGCTCCCTCATCGACGCCGCCCTGGTCAAGGACCCCGGTGAGCGGCTGCCCGACGCGGACGCGTTCCTGACCGCCGTCGAGGAGACGATCGAGCAGACCGCCCGGCCGCGTCCTGGGGCGCCGTCGCCGTCCCGGGCGGTCGCCGCGGCCCCGCCGGCCGCGCTGGTCGAGACGGCCGCGGTCACGGTGCCCTCCCCGGAGCCGGTGTCCCCGGACGACCCGCCACCCGGGGAGACCGCGCAGGTGTCCGGTGCCTCGCGGTCGCCGCGCCGGCGCCCGGCGGTGCTGGTGCCGGTGCTGGCGGTGCTGCTCGCGGGCCTGCTCGCGGTCCTCCTCCGGCCGGGTGGCTCCGGCGGCGGGCAGCCTCCCGCGCAGGCCGCGGAGACCGGCGCCGGCACCGGCGAGAGCGCCGCGACGGCCGGCTCGGTGGTCCTGGCCGCCAACGACCACGTCGGGCGCCCTGCTGACGACGTCGCCGCGGACCTCACCGCGCTGGGTCTCACCGTGCAGCGGCAGGACGAGGTGACGACCGCCGTCGAGCCGGGCACGGTCTCGGGCCTCGACCCGGTCGGTGTCCCGCTGCAGCCCGGCGCCCCCGTGACGCTGCGCGTCGCGGTCACCCCGGCAGCACCGGCACCGGCGCCCGAGGGCGGTGCGTCCGCGGGCGGTGAGGGTCCCGAGGCGGCGCTGTCGGTGCCGTCCGGGTCCGGCCCGGCCGCGCCCGCCCCGGCCGAGCCCGCGCCCGCGGAACCGGGACCGTCGGACGCCGCCGTGTCCCCGGACCCGGCGTCCCCCGAGCCCGCGCCGTCCGAGCCCGCGCCCTCCGACGCGGCACCCTCCGACGCGGCCCCCTCGGACGCGGTGCCCTCGGAGCCCGCCCCGTCCGAGCCGGTGCCCTCGGACAGCGCCCCGACCGAGCCGGCCCCGACCGACCCCACCGGGCCCGCGCCGACCGAGCCGGCGCCCTCGGACAGCTCCCCGACCGAGCCGGCCCCGACCGACCCCACCGGGCCGGCCCCGAGCGAGCCGTCGGGGTCCGCCCCGACGGCTCGCTCGGAGCCCGCGCCGTCGGGGTCGTCGGGGGCGACGTCCCCGGGGTCGGCGACGTCGTCGGCACCCGACGGGGGCAGCGCGGCCCCCGACACGGGTGCGGCCGGCTGACCGCGGGCGGTTAGGGTCCTCCGCCATGCCGACCAGGTCACCGGGGGACGCTCCGGCGGGGACGATCGAGACGCTGGGCCTGCCCACCCGGGCGGTCACCGCGCTGACCCGCGCAGGCATCACCGACGTCGCCGCGCTCGCCGCCCTCAGCCGCCGCGAGCTCGCCGCCGTGCCCGGGCTGGGCGCGGGCCTGGTGACGGCGATCCGCCGCGTCGTGCCCGAGCCGCCCACGCCGCTGCCCCGATCGGGGACGGCGGCGCGCGACGGGCAGCTGTCGCTGCCGGCCGAGGAGGACGGGGCGCCCGACGCGCCGGAGATCCCCTCCTTCGCCTCGCTGCGGGACCCCCGCCGGCGCAGCGGCCTCGACCTGCTGGTGCCCGGGGCCCCCGCGCCGGAGCAGGGGACGGCGCCCGGTCCACAGCCCGAGGCGGAGGCGACCCCGCCCACGTCCGCCCCGCGCCGCGCCGCCCGCCCGGCGCCCGCACCCCGGCCGGCCGAGTACGCCGACCTGCTGCGGCTCGGGATGCGGGCGGCCCGCGCCGCGGTGACCGTGCCCGGCCGCCTCGCGCTGTGGTCGGTGCGCACCCAGGTCGACTGGCTGCGGCGGCTGCTCGGCACCTGACGGCCCGACACGCCGCCGCGACACGCGACGCTCGTCACGCTCCGCCGCCGCGGGATTGTCACGGTGCGGTAACGACGGTTACCGTGGCCGCTGTCCGACCGGCCGTCAGTCCCCGTCCGGGGAGTCCGGACGGATGCCGCCGAGTCGCCCTCCCGGGCGAGCCGGGGACCCACCGCACCACTGGGGTGAATCCCGCCCGCCGGACACCGTCCGGCCGCGGGTAGGGCTGCTTCCCGCCCGAACCCGTCAGCTGACCCGGTAGGCGGCCCACGGGAGAAACGGAGAGCCCGCCGGATGGCGCGCTTCTGCAGCACGACCGCACCACCCCGCCGGCTCCGCCGCACCCGGGTGCGCTCCCGCATCTGACCGCGCCCGGCCGTCCCGACGCCGCCCCGCGCCCACCCGAGCCCCGCTTGGGTGGTGCCCGCCGGTGCGCCCGCGTCGCCGCGACGGCCGGTGCCGCCCGCTGCCCCGCACCCCTCCACGGCGCCGCCGCCGGCCGCGCCGTGCCCGCACCCCTGGAGCACCTCCCCCCGATGGACGCCCCCACCGCCGAGATCCCGCGGCCCGCCGCCGGCGCCACCCGCCGGTCCCGCCGCCGCGCCCCCGTCCGCCGCCCCGCGCTGCTGCTCGGCGTCGCCGCCGCCGGCGCGCTGGTGGCCAACGTGCTGGTCGGCCCCGACCCGGCCGCCGAGGCGCAGGCCGGGACGTCGGAGACCGTGACCGTCGCCCAGGCGCTGGGCCTGCCCGCGCAGACCGGCCCCGCGACCGAGCCCCCGCAGGTGCAGCCGCAGGACCTGCAGGTGCTCGAGGAGCTGGCGGCCAGCCGCGGCAGCCGCGAGGCCGCCGAGACCGCCGCCGCGCAGGCGCAGGCCGGTGCCGACCAGGCCGTGCGCGACGCGCAGGCGGCCGAGGCCGCGCGGCTCGCCGCCGAGGCGCAGGCCGCCGCGGAGGCGCAGGCCGCCGCCGAGCAGGCCGCCGCCGAGGCGGCCGCGGCCGCGGAGGCCCAGGCCGCCGCGGAGGCCGCGGAGGCGCAGGCGGCGGCGGAGGAGGCCGAGGAGGAGTCCGGCGGGTCGGAGGCGGCGTCCTCCCCGGCCGCCTCGTCGTCGGTCTCGTCCTCGTCGTCGGGGACCACGGCCTCCCGCGTCGCCCGGATCACCAACACCTCGGGCCCGGTGCGCTCGGTGGTGCAGGCCGCCGCCGACGCCGTGGTCAGCAACGTCCCCGGCGCCGCGTCGATCACCCTCGGCGGCACCCGCGCGAGCGCGGCCGACCCGGGCGGGCACCCCTCCGGCCTGGCGCTGGACTACATGGTGCTGACCGACGCCGCCCTCGGCGACGCGATCGTGCAGTACCACGTCGAGCACTGGGACGAGCTCGGCGTCGACTACCTCATCTGGGAGCAGCGGATGCTCTCCTCGCCGGGTGGCTCGTGGTCGACCATGGCCGACCGGGGCGGCGTCACGGCCAACCACTACGACCACGTGCACGTCAACTACGTGGGCTGAGCCGCGACCTCCCGCGCCGCGGGCGCCAGCCAGCGCACCGGGTCCTCGAGCACCGCGTCGAGCGCGCGCAGCGCCGCGCCGGTCGCCCCCGCGGCCGGCACGGCGCCTCCCGCGGCCACGAGCGGCCGGCGCCACCGGGCCGAGAGCACCCGCCGGGCCAGGTGCTCCTCCAGCCCCGGGCGCAGCAGGTCGGTCAGCTCGGCGAGGTGACCGCCGAGCACCACCGTGGGGATGTCGAGCACGTTGACCACCCCGGCCAGCGCGACGCCCAGCGCCCACGCCGCGCCGTCGAGCGCGCGGCGGGCGCCGGGGTCGCCGGCCTCGGCGCGGGCCCGCAGCTCCGCGGGGCCGGCGTCGGCGGGCACCCCGGCGGCGGCCAGCAGCGCCAGCCGGCCGGCGTAGCGCTCCAGGCACCCGGTCGACCCGCACGGGCAGTCCGGCCCGGCCGGGTCGACGCAGACGTGGCCGATCTCGCCGGCCCAGCCCGAGCTGCCGGTCATCACCCGGCCGCCGAGCACCGCGGCCCCGCCGATGCCGATCTGCCCCGACAGGTAGACGAAGTCCCGGTGCGGCCCCGGCCGGCCCGGGGCGCTCTGCGCGACGCAGCGCGCGGCGAGGTCGGCCTCGTTGCCGAGCACCGGGACCAGCCCGTCGGGGAGCAGGCCGGCGAGCGCGTCGGCGGGCCGCACCCGCGACCAGCCGAGGTTCGGCGCCCGCAGCAGCAGGCCCCGCCCGGCGTCGACCAGGCCGGGCAGCGCCAGCCCGGCGCCCACCACCCGCACACCGGCGGGCAGCGACCCGAGCACCTCGGCGCCCAGCCGGCCGAGCCGGTCCAGCGTGGCGACCGGGTCGCTGTCGCGCAGGTCCTCCTCGTGCAGCCGCTCGGCGACCGTCCGCCCGCGCAGGTCGACCACCCGGACCGCGACCAGCCCGGCGTCGACCTGCATGCCCAGCCCCGCCGGCCCCGACCCCGGTGCGAGCGGGGTGGCCGGCCGGCCGCGGCGCGACGCCGGCCCGCGCTCGACCTCGTCGAGCAGGCCGCCGGCGACCAGGTCGTCGACCAGCCGGGACGCCGTGCCGCGCGTGGTGCCCAGTGCCGCCGCGACGCCGGCCCGCGACAGCTCGCCGGGGTCGGCGCACACCGCGCGCAGGACCAGCGCGAGGTTGGTCGCCCGCAGCGTCGACTGCCGGGCACCGGTGAGGACGCGGCCGTCGGACACGGGTTGAGGTTAGCCGGGTGGATCGTTTATGTTCTACCGCAGCACAAAAGCGGTGGCCCGCGTCACCCGGACGAGCGCCCCGGTGCCCGGCGGAAGGATCCCCATGCCCCTGCAGCCCACCCGTGAGGACAGGTTCACCTTCGGTCTGTGGACGGTCGGCTGGCCGGCCCGCGACCCCTTCGGCGACGCGACCCGGCCGGCGATCGACCCGGTCGAGTCCGTCGAGAAGCTCGCCGAGCTGGGCGCCTACGGCGTCACCTTCCACGACGACGACGTGATCCCGTTCGGCAGCGACGACGACCAGCGCACCAAGACCATCGAGCGCTTCAAGCAGGCGCTGGCCGACACCGGCCTGGTCGTGCCCATGGTCACCACCAACCTGTTCACCCACCCGGTGTTCAAGGAGGGCGCGCTCACCGCCAACGACCGCGGCGTCCGCCGGTACGCGCTGCGCAAGGTCATGCGCAACATGGACCTCGCCGCCGAGCTCGGCGCCTCCACCTACGTGCTGTGGGGCGGCCGCGAGGGCACCGAGGTCGACAGCGCCAAGGACCTCAAGGCCGCGCTCGACCGCTACCGCGAGGGCATCGACACCCTGGCCCAGTACTCCGAGGACCGCGGCTACGGCCTGCGCTTCGCCCTGGAGCCCAAGCCCAACGAGCCGCGCGGCGACATCTTCCTGCCGACCATCGGCCACGCCATCGCCTTCATCCACGGCCTCGAGCACGCCGACCTGGTGGGCGTGAACCCCGAGGTCGGACACGAGCAGATGGCCGGCCTCAACTACACCCACGGCATCGCCCAGGCGCTGTGGCAGGACAAGCTCTTCCACATCGACCTCAACGGCCAGAAGGGCCCGCGCTACGACCAGGACTTCGTGTTCGGCCACGGAGACCTGCTCTCCGCCTTCGCCACCGTCGACCTGCTGGAGAACGGCTTCCCCTCCGGGGGTCCCCGGTACGAGGGCCCGCGCCACTTCGACTACAAGCCGCTGCGCACCGAGGACCTGAAGGGCGTCTGGGAGTCGGCCGAGGCGAACATGCGCACCTACCTGCTGCTCAAGGAGCGGGCCGCCGCGTTCCGTGCCGACCCGGAGGTGCAGGAGGCACTCGCCGACGCCGCCGTCCCGGAGCTGGCCCAGCCGACCCTCGGCGACGGCGAGTCCCACGAGCAGCTGCTGGCCGACCGCTCGGCGTTCGAGGACTTCGACGCCGAGACCGCCGGCGCCCGCCGCGGCGGCCAGGTGCGGCTGTCCCAGCTGGCCCTCGAGCACCTGCTCGGCGCCCGCTGATGCCTCTGGTCGCGGGGGTCGACACCTCGACCCAGGCCTGCAAGGTCGTCGTCCGGGACGCGGCGTCCGGTGCCCTCGTGCGCGAGGGCCGGGCGCCGCACCCGGAGGGCACCGAGGTGGCCCCCGCGGCCTGGGCGGCCGCCCTGGATCAGGCGGTGGCGCAGGCCGGCGGGCTCGACGACGTCGCCGCCGTGGCCGTCGGGGGGCAGCAGCACGGCATGGTCTGCCTCGACGAGGACGGCCGGGTCGTGCGCGACGCCCTGCTCTGGAACGACACCCGCTCCGCCGGCGCGGCCGCCGACCTCACCCGGGAGCTCGGCGGCCCGCGGGCGTGGGCCGACGCCGTCGGCCTGGTGCCGGTGGCGTCGTTCACCGTCACCAAGCTGCGCTGGCTGGCCGAGCACGAGCCGGAGAACGCGCAGCGCACCGCCGCGGTGTGCCTGCCGCACGACTGGCTGACCTGGGTCCTGGCCGGGACGCCCGGCCTGGGCGCCCTGGTCACCGACCGCGGCGACGCCAGCGGCACCGGCTACTGGTCGGCGGCCACCGGCGAGTACCGCCCCGACCTGCTCGAGCGGGCCCTCGGCCGCACGCCGGCCGTCCCGCGGGTGCTCGGCCCGGCCGAGGCCGCGGGCACCTCGGCCACCGGCGCGGTGCTCGGGCCGGGCACCGGGGACAACGCCGCGGCGGCGCTCGGGCTGGCCGCCGAGCCCGGCGACGTCGTCTGCTCGATCGGCACCTCCGGGGTGGTGTCGATCGTGTCCGACACACCGGCCGCCGACGCCACCGGCGCGGTCGCCGGGTTCGCCGACGCCACCGGCCGGTACCTGCCGCTGGTGGCCACGCTCAACGCCGCCCGCGTCCTCGACGCCACCGCCCGGCTGCTGGGCGTCGACCACGACGAGCTGTCCCGGCTGGCGCTGTCGGCACCCGCGGGGGCCGGCGGGCTGGCGCTGGTCCCGTACCTGGAGGGCGAGCGGACGCCGGACCGGCCGGACTCCACCGGCGCGCTGCACGGGCTCACCCTCGCGACGTCGACCCCGGCGCACCTCGCGCGCGCCGCGGTCGAGGGGCTGCTGTGCGGGCTGGCCGACGGCCTGGACGCCGTCCGCGCGACCGGCGCGCAGGTGCGGCGGGTGCTGCTGGTCGGCGGCGGCGCCCGGTCGGCCGCGGTGCGGGCGATCGCCCCGGCCGTGCTCGGCGTGCCGGTGCTGGTGCCGCCGCCGGGGGAGTACGTGGCCGACGGCGCCGCCCGGCAGGCCGCCTGGGTGCTGTCCGGGGAGGCCGAGCCGCCGGCGTGGGAGCGGCCGGGCACCGAGCTGCACGAGGCCGACCCGACCCCGGCGGTGCGGGAGCGCTACGCCGAGGTCCGCGGCCTCACCGCCCGCCGCGTCTGACCGCGGCCGGGGGCCCGGCCGGACCCGCCCGTTCCGCTGCCGCGCGCCTGGGGGAGGCTGGGTCCCCGTGACGACGAGGACGCCGGCAGTGCGGGCGGGCTGCCGGTGACCGACGCGTTCCTCCCGGAGGGCCTCACCGGGCCGCTGCTCGCCCTCGTCCTGCTCGCCGCGCTGACGGCCGGCTGGGTGGACGCCGTCGTCGGCGGCGGCGGGCTGATCCAGCTGCCGGCGCTGCTGCTCGTCCCGGGCCTGTCCCCGGTGCAGGCGCTGGCCACCAACAAACTGGCGTCGGTGTTCGGCACCACCACCAGCGCGGTCACCTACCAGCGGCGGGTGCACCCCGACCTGCGCACGGCGCTGCCGATGGCCGCGGTCGCCCTGGTGGGCTCGTTCTGCGGGGCGTCTGTGGCGGCGCTGCTGCCGGCGGAGGTGTTCAAGCCGGTCATCGTGGTCGCGCTGGTGGGCATCGCGCTGTTCACCGCGCTCCGCCCGTCGCTCGGGGAGGTGACGGCGCTGCGGCACACCGGCCGCCGGCACCACGGCACGGCGCTGGCGGTCGGGGCGGTCATCGGCTTCTACGACGGCGTCCTGGGGCCGGGCACGGGCTCGTTCCTCGTCTTCGCGCTGGTGTCGCTGCTCGGCTACGACTTCCTCAACGCCAGCGCCAAGGCCAAGATCGTCAACGTCGCCACCAACCTCGGGGCGCTGGCGTTCTTCGTGCCGCACGGGTCGGTGGTCTGGGGCCTGGGCCTCGCGCTCGGTGCGGCCAACACGCTGGGCGGCTACGTCGGCTCGCGGACGGCGACCAGCCGGGGCACCGGGTTCATCCGGGTCGTCTTCCTCGTGGTGGTGAGCGCGCTCATCGTGCGGCTGGGCTGGGACGTCTGGACGGAGAACGTGCGCGGCTGAGGCCGATGGGCCCTGGCGCAGGTGAGGCGGGCGCGCGAGCCTGGGGCGCCGGTCGCGGTGTCCGGCGCAGGAGGGGGACCCGGGCCGAGGGGCTGGCGGCAGCCGATGGGGCAGGTCGAGGAGCGGGCGCAGGAGTCGGGCGAGGAGGTCCGCCCCGGCACCCGGCGCCTGCTGGTCGCCTTCCTCGTGCTCACCCTGCTCGCCGTCAACCAGCTGTTCGTCCTCGCCGACGTGGCCGACCGCTACTGGGCCTGGACGATCCGCACCGAGCCGACCGCCGCCTTCCTCGGCGCGGCCTACGGCGCCGGCGCGGTGCTGTCGGCGCTGTCGCTGCGGGAGGACCGCTGGAGCCGGATCCGGATCCCGGTGCTCACGGTCACCGTCTTCACCGTCGTCACGTGCGTCGCGACGCTGGTCCACACCCACCGCCTGCACCTGCTCAGCGGGGGGCCGGTGGCCCGCGTGGCGGCCTGGACCTGGCTGGCCGTCTACCTGATCGTCCCGGCGCTGTGCCTGGCGGTGGTGCTCGCCCAGGAGGTCCGCCGCACGGGACGGCCGGCGGTGCTGCGGCCGGTGCCGGGCTGGCTGGCCGGGCTGCTGGCCGTCGAGGGGGTGCTGCTGCTCGCGGCCGGCGGGGTCCTCTTCGCCGGCGGGCTGTTCGTGCACCACCACGTCGAGACCGTCACGTCGTTCTGGCCGTGGGAGATCACCCCGCTCAGCTCCCAGGTGATCGGTGCCTGGCTGCTCGCCCTCGGTGTCGCCGCGGCGCTGGTTCTCCGTGACCGGGACCTCGGCCGGCTGTTCGTCGCGGGCCTCACCTACACCGTCTTCGGGTCGCTCGAGCTCGTGGCGCTGGTCTGGTACCTGCCCGAGATGGACACCGGCGACGGGTGGGTGTGGGCCTACGGCCTGTTCCTCGTCGCCGTCGTCGTCACCGGCGCCGTCGGTGCCCGCGCCGCCCGGGCCGCCCGGCGCGGCGGCACCGGTCCGGCGCCGGCGACGGCCGGCTGACCGGGGCGTCGCCGCGCTGTGGTGCCGGGCACGAGCGGCGGGCACCATCGACGCACCGACGACCGTCCCCGACCCAGGCCGTCCCGGAGGTCCCCGTGAGCGCCCCCGTCCCCGAGTCCGTCTTCACCTACGGAGCGCCGCAGCTCAAGTTCGGCAGCGGCGCGTCGGAGGAGATCGGCTTCGACCTCAGCCGGCTGGGCGTGCGCCGCGTGCTGGTGGTGACCGACCCCGGGGTGGCGGCCACCGGGCTGCCGCAGCGGGTGGCCGACCAGATGGGCCGCTACGGCATCGAGGCGCGGGTGTACGACGGCGTGCACGTCGAGCCCACCGACGTCAGCCTCACCGCGGCGGCGGAGGAGGCGCGCGCGTCGGGGCCGTGGGACGCGTTCGTGGCCGTGGGCGGCGGGTCGGCCATCGACACCGCCAAGGCCGTCGACCTGCTCACCACCAACCCCGGCGAGCTCCTGGACTACGTCAACGTGCCGGTGGGGAGGGGCAAGGCGCCGACCGAGCCGCTCAAGCCGCTGGTCGCCGTCCCGACCACGACCGGCACCGGGTCGGAGAGCACCACCATCTGCGTGATGGACGTGCTCGCGCAGCGGGTGAAGACCGGCATCAGCCACGCCCGGCTGCGCCCGACCCTCGCCGTCGTCGACCCGGACCTGACCCTCACCCAGCCGCCGGGGGTGACCGCGGCGTCGGGCATGGACATCCTCTGCCACGCGCTGGAGAGCTACACGGCGCGCTGGTACACCACCTACGACCGCAAGACCGCCGAGCAGCGGGTGCCCTACTGCGGCTCCAACCCGATCTCGGACATGTGGTCGGAGAAGGCGCTGTCGCTGCTGGCCGGGTCCTTCCGCCGGGCGGTCCGCCACGGCGACGACCGACAGGCGCGGGGGGACATGGCGATGGCCGCGACCTTCGCCGGGATGGGGTTCGGCAACGCCGGGGTGCACGTCCCGCACGCCAACGCCTACCCGATCGCCGGACAGGTGAAGGACTTCCACCCGAAGGACTACCCGGCCGGCGAGCCGATGGTGCCGCATGGCATGTCGGTGGCGCTCACCGCGCCGGAGGCCTTCCGGTTCACCTTCGCGGCCGCGCCGGAGCGGCACGTGCGCGCCGCGCAGCTCCTCGCGCCCAACGCCGGGGAGCCCGACGACCCCGCCGAGTTCCTGCCGACCGTGCTCACCGACCTGATGCGTGACATCGACATGCCCAACGGCATCGCCGCGGTCGGCTTCGACGACGGCGACGTGCCCGACCTGGTCGCGGGGACGATGAAGCAGCAGCGGCTGCTGGCCACCTGTCCCCGGGAGGTCACCGAGGACGACGTCGCGGGGATCTTCCGCCGCTCGATGACGCTGTGGTGACTTCGCCGCCCGGCTGAGCGCGGCCGACCCCGACCCCGCGCCCCGACCCCGCGCCCGACCCCGCGCCGTGGGGGCCCCCCCCCCCCCCGCCCCGCCGGGGGGGGCCCCCCCGGGGCGCCCCCGGGGGGCGCGCGGGGGGGGGGGGGGCCCCCCCCGGGGCCCGCGGGCGGCGAGCC